>JANNHF010000175.1:0-8052 GCA_031404235.1 Chloroflexota bacterium | reverse complement strand
GCGCCCGACCGCGTCCTCGAGCTGGAGGAGTGGGGCGCGCTGTTCGACCGTACGAAGGATGGCCTCATCCTGCAGCGCGACTTCGGCGGCCACCGCTACGCGCGGCTCGCGCACGTGGGCGATCGCACCGGTCTCGAGATGATCCGCACGCTTCAGGACCACGCCGTGCACAAGGGCATCGACGTGTTCATGGAGTGCACGCTGTACCGCCTCCTCACCGCAGACGGAGCGGTCTCGGGCGCGTTCGGCTACTGGCGGCAGAGCGGCAAGCTCGTCCTCTTCCGCGCGAAGGCGGTGATCCTCGCGACGGGCGGCGTGGGCAAGTCGTGGAAGATCACGTCGAACTCCTGGGAGTACACCGGCGACGGCCACGGCATGGCGCTCGACGCCGGCGCCGACCTCATCGACATGGAGATGACGCAGTTCCACCCGACGGGCATGGTGTGGCCGACGAGCGTGCGCGGGATCCTTGTGACGGAGGGCGTTCGCGGTGATGGCGGCACGCTCAAGAACAACAAGGACGAGCGGTTCATGTTCCGCTACATCCCCGACTTCTTCCGCGCCGAGACGGCCGACACCGAAGAGGAGGCCGACCGCTGGTACGCGGACAAGAAGAACAACCGCCGCACGCCCGACCTGCTGCCACGTGACGAGGTCGCCCGCGCGATCAACACCGAGGTCAAGGCCGGACGCGGCAGCCCGCACGGAGGTGTCTACCTCGACATCGCCTCGCGTCGCTCCGCCGACTACATCAAACGGCGCCTCCCCTCGATGTATCACCAGTTCACGGAGC
Organism: Chloroflexota bacterium; assembly: GCA_031404235.1. Classification (GTDB taxonomy): domain Bacteria; phylum Chloroflexota; class Limnocylindria; order P2-11E; family P2-11E; genus CF-39. Next base: position 7,259 of record JANNHF010000175.1, on the reverse strand, counting down.
TCGCCGACGTCGACATCACCAAGACCGCGATGGAGGTCGGGCCGACGCTGCACTACATCATGGGCGGCATCCGGGTCGACGCGGACTCGGCGGAGTCGACCGTTCCCGGCCTGTTCGCCGCGGGCGAGGTGGCGGCGGGGATGCACGGCGCGAACCGGCTTGGTGGAAATTCGCTCTCGGACCTTCTCGTCTTCGGTCGGCGCGCTGGACTGTACGCGGCGGAGTACGCGAAGCGCCTCGCGAAAGCGCCACAGGTCGACGATCGTCAGGTGGACGCTGCGGCAACGGGGATGCTCGCCCCGTTCGAGCGGCGCGAGGGCGAGAACCCGTACGCCGTGCACGAAGATCTCACGAACACGATGCAAGAGCTCGTGGGCATCATCCGCACCCGCGCCGAGCTTGAAGAAGCGCTCACACGCCTCGGCCGCTTGCGGGAGCGCGCGCAGCGCGTGGGCGTGAAGGGCTCGCGTATCTACAACCCGGGCTGGCATCTCGCGCTTGACCTGCTCACGATGTTGACGGTCTCCGAGGCGGTCGCGATGTCCGCCCTGACGCGCGAGGAGAGCCGCGGCGGTCACACGCGCGACGACTTCCCGAAGCCGGATCCCGAGTGGGGGAAGCAGAACGTCGTCGTGCGCCGGCGCGACGGCCATTTGGTGTTGAAGCCCGAGCCACTGCCGGCCCTTCCCGCCGAGCTCCGACCGCTCATCGGCGAAGACAAGCCGACCGACAAGGTAGCCCTCGAGCCGGTCGCGGCCGCGAGCGCGAAGGAGTAGCGGTGGCCGACGTCCGCATGAAAGTCTGGCGCGGCGATGCGGCGGGCGGCGCGTTCGTTGACTTCACGGTGCCCACCGAAGAGGGCATGGTCGTGCTCGACGTCGTGCACCGCATCCAGGCGACGCACGCGCCCGACCTTGCGGTGCGTTGGAACTGCAAGGCCGGCAAGTGCGGATCGTGCAGCGCCGAGATTAACGGGCACCCGAAGCTCATGTGCATGACGCGGATGAACACGTTCAAGCCGGGCGAGGAGATCACCGTCTCGCCGGTCAAGACGTTCCCCGTCGTCAAGGATCTCGTCACCGACGTCTCGTTCAACTACGAGAAGGCGAAGACGATCCCCGCGTTCAAGCCAAAGCCGAAGGAAGCGGACGGCACGCGGCGGATGTACCAGGAGGACATCGAGCGAGTGCAGGAGTTCCACAAGTGCATCGAGTGCTTCCTGTGCCAGGACGTCTGCCACGTGATCCGCGACCATGAGGAGAACAAGGCATCGTTCTCCGGGCCGCGCTATTTCGTGCGGATCGCGGCGCTCGAGATGCATCCTCTGGACACGAATGACCGCATCGAGCTGACGCGCGCGAAGCACGGCCTCGGCTTCTGCAACATCACCAAGTGTTGTACTGACGTCTGTCCCGAGGACATCCACATCACGGACAACGCGATCATCCCGCTCAAGGAGCGCATCGTGACGCGCACCTACGATCCGATCGCGTGGGCGCTGCGCAGAATGCGTCGGACGGGACCGGCTCAGGGGCAGGGGCCCCTGTCAGCGAGCGGCAGCGAGCGTGCGGACCCGTCCGGTTCGACGGAGCCTCCATCCGCCTGAGATCGCGCCTCGTGTTCCAGATCGTGGTCGGCGTGATCCTGGCGGCCACGCTCCTCTTCCTCGTGATCAGGCCGGCGGTCGACCGGGGCGGCGCCGGCGAGCTGCTCGTGATCGCCGGCATCTTCGCCGCGGTGCTCCTGATCGAGCGGTGGCTCCGCACGCGCTGATGCCTGCCTGACCCCTTGGGCGGGGTTTCGAGTGTTAGGCTCGCCGACCGAGGGGCAGGGCAACCGCATTGAAGCCACTTCCGCGCGCCGCGAAGTTCCTGATCGCGGTCACCGTCCTCGCCGCCACACCGTACGTGGCGATCGGGGTGCGCGACGCACTAGAGGGGAACGTGAGGCCGGAGTTCCTCGGCCTCCTCTTCCTCGCGGCCTTCGTACTTTCGGTCCGTCCGATCCGCGTTCAGATGAACACGGAGCTCTCCGCGTCGGACGTCGCGGTGATCGCGGGGATCATCCTCATGCCGCCCGGCGCTGTCGCGACCATGGCCGCGTGCGCCCGCCTTGCCAACGACGTGCTCTCAGGAAAGCGACCGCTCCAGATGGTCCGCAACGCTGCCTCGGTCGCGGTCGCGACCGGCACCGCGGCCGCGGTCTACACGATCTTCCGCGGCGAGCTTTCGGCGATGGTCGAAGCGACCGCGGCGACCATCATCGCAGGCGTCGCCGGCGTGGTGGTCCTGGTGTTCGTGGACATCGCGCAGATCATCCTTCTACAGCGCGCACTGCGGAACGTGAGTCTCAACCGCGTCACGCGCCAGTGGGTGGACCGCACCGTGCGCGCGCAGCTCCTTTGGAGTCTCGCCGCGGTCATTTCCGTCCAGGTCGTTCTCATCGAGCCGTGGTTCCTCGTGCCCGGCATCCCACTGTTCCTCTTCGGCTATCTCGACATCCGCGCGCGTTTCGCGGCCGAGCGCCGCGCGCGCTTGCTCGCGACCCTCGTGGACGTCGGCCACTCCGTCGGCAGCTCGCTCGATCCCGTGAAGGTCTTCCGTGAGGTCTTCGAGCAGGTGCGGAAAGCCCTCGATGTCGACGCGTTCTATGTCGCGATCGCGGTGCCCGAGCGCGGCACGCTCTCATTCCGGTACCTCTACGACGGCGGCGAGGAGATGGAGCCGGAGGAGAGCCCCATGGCCGGAACGCTGGGCGGGCTCGCCGTCGAGCGCGACAAGCCGATCCTGTTGCATGACGCCGAACGGGATCGCGTGCGCCTCAAGCTTCCACCGCGCAGCGCGTGGGGGAAGGTCGTGGAGCGATCGATCATCGTCGCGCCACTCCGCCTGCACGGAAAGGCCATCGGCGCGATCTCCGCGCAAAGCTCGCGCGCGAACGCGTACGACGAAGGCGACCTCGAGCTGCTCTCGGCCATCGCGAACGAGGCCGCGATCGCGATCGAGCGTGCGGATCTGTACGACCGCACCCTGGCGTTGTCGCGCCGGCTGTTCGACCTGCATCGCATCGGCCTCGAGCTGGCCACATACAAGGAGCTGCCCGCGCTTGTCCGCGCGCTGGCCGACTCGGTGCAGGAGATGACGCACGCGTCCGCGGTCGCCGTGTATCTCGACTCCGGCGGCGACAGTCTCGAGTTCGCGGTGTCGACCGGGTCCTCCCCAAGCGACCTGCTGCTGCTTCCGAAGAGCAGCCCGGTGATCGCCAGTTTCCTCGAGGCCGGGACGCCGATGCAGATCCACGATGAAGAGGACGCTCCGAAGGATGCGCGTAAGCTCCTGCGCCGCTTCGGCCACCAGAGCATGCTGCTGCAGCCGCTGCGCCTCGCGGACAAGCCCGTTGGCGTGCTCTTCGTGACCTGGAAGGAGCACCACGTCGTCTCGGGCGAGGAGCACGAGCTCATCGGCGTCCTCTCTGGATTCGGCGCCGCGGCGATCCGGAGCATCGGTCTCTACCGCGAGCTCGACGACGCGTACCTGTCCACCGTCTCGGCGCTCACTGCCACGATCCAGGCCCGCGACCACTACCGCGAGGACCATCAGCGGCGCGTCGCTGCGGATGCCTTGGCGCTGGGTGAGCGGGTCCGACTGCGTCCCGACGAGCTGCGCGACCTGCGATACGCGTCGCTCTTCCATTCGCTCGGGAAGATCGGCGTGCCGGCGTCGATCCTCGGCAAGAACGGAGCGCTCACGCGCGAGGAAGTCACGATCGTGCGCGAGCACCCGCTGCTCGGGGCGCGGATCCTCGAGTCGATCCGCTTTCTGAAAGGCGTCGTGCCGATCGTGCGTCACGCGAACGAGCGCTGGGACGGCACCGGTTATCCGGATGGCATGTCGGGCGAAGCGATCCCGCGCGCGGCACGGATACTCAACATGGTGATCGGGTACCACGCCATGCTCGCCGACCGGCCATATCGCATCGCGCTGCGATCCGACGTCGCGCTCGGCGAGCTGCGACGGCTGGCCGGCGCCTGGTACGACCCGGGCATGGTCGATCAGTTCGTGGCGATGATCGAGGCTCGCGGCGTGATCGAGGCCGCGGAGGAAGAAGTGGGGACGAGCCGCGAGCTCGCGATCCTCGCCGACCTCACACCCGAGTTCCACACGATCCTCGACCTGCAGCAGCTCCTCGACCGCATCCTGAGCATCCTGCTCAAGAGCATGCCCGGCAGCCGACTAACGATCCTGCTGCGCGAGGATCAGACCGACGACCTGGTCGTGCGTGCGCTCGCGGGCCTGCCGCACCCTCCAGGCGCGGCGCTGCGGATCCCGTCGGGCCGCGGTATCTCAGGCTGGGTGCTCGAGCACCGTCAGCATCAGCTCGTCGATGACGTCCATCTGGACCCGCGCTACCTCGGGGATCCCGAGATCCGCTCAGAGATCATCATCCCTCTCGTGAGTGCCGGCCGCCCGATCGGCGTCCTCGCCGTCTCGCACCGCGTACCGCACGCGTTCTCGCAGCGCGACCTCACGCTCATGCAGGCTGTTGGCGCGCAGATCGCGGCCGCCATCGACGTCGCCGAGCTGCACGAACGGCTGAAGCGCGCGGCGAACACCGACGCGCTGACCGGACTGCACAACTACCGCTACTTCTACGACCGCCTTGAGGAGGAGATCGCGCGCGCGGCTCGCCGCGAGCAGTCGCTCGCCGTCGCCTTCTTCGACCTCGACAAGCTGAAGATGGTCAATGACACATACGGGCATCTCGCCGGCAACGAGGTCCTCCGCACGCTCGGACGCAGCATCGGTGCGCAGGTGCGCACCGAGGACGTGCCGGCGCGGTACGGTGGGGACGAGTTCGCGATCGTCATGCCCGACACGCCGCGCGACGAGGCGGAGAAAGTGGTCATGCGGCTGATGGAGGTGCTCGAGAACGCCGACGTGGAGCTCCAGGATGGCCGCCGGATCCGCATGCCCGAGCTGTCATGGGGCATCGCGTCGTACCCGCTCGACGGTCGCAGCGCGAGAGAGCTGGTGGACAACGCCGACACGCGCGCCTATGCGAGGAAACGATCCCGCTAACGGAGCTGCGCGCGAAGCGTCTGTTCGACTGCAGGCTCACTCCGGACCGGAAGCTGCGGACGCTCGACGACGCCCACGCGTTCCTTCAGGACCGGCGCATGCTGACGCTCACGCAGGATGTGGCGATCCCGAGCCTGTTCGCCGCGACACACGAAGAGGCGTACGACGACACGAAGAAGGGTTTTGCCTCGTGGCCGAAGACGAAGTGGAGCTGGGGCGGCGAGCTCACAGCGCGGCCGGACGTTTTCGAGACGAAGATCCACCGCGGCAAGACGCTGTTCCTCGCACCAGACGCGGCTCGCGCGGCCGACCCGTTGTGCCGTGCCGCGCTTGCGCAGGCGGAGTCCGCGGGCGACGACGGTGCGCGCCTACTCCGACATCTCGCCGCCGCCGGGCCGAGCACGGTCGAGGACATCAAGTCCGAGCTCGGGCTCGGGGCACCGGTGCTGCGGAAGGTGCGCGAGGCTCTCGAGCGCGACGGCGCGATCGTCGCGCGTGGTGTCGCCGTCGAGGACAGCAAGGGCGGACACCGCCATTCCAGCGTGCTGTCACGCTGGGATCAGGTGTGGCGGAAACCGTGGAAGACGACTGAAGACACCGCGCTGGAGGAGCTCGTTGTCCTCGGAGTGCGCGCGGCAGTCCTCACACACGAGGACGAGGTGCGGAACTGGTTCTCCTGGCCCGTCGCGAGACAGATGATCGCGGAGCTCGTCGCCGCCGGTCGCCTCGTACATCCCGTCAGTGGGTGGCTCGCCGCTCGCTGACGTTCTGGTGCCGACGCGGCTGTCGGAGGCGGGCTCGCTCGCTCAAACGGGCCTGCTCCGGTGCCCTCTGGTCCGGCCTCTGGTTACCGCAGGCTCGACTTCGCTCGCCAGCCCGCCTCCTCGCCGCGTCGGCGTACCCCAACGTCGCTCGCTCTTGGAACTCGCGGACTACGCCCGTTGTACGAGTTGTTGCTGCGACCGCGGATGCGCGGATGGGCGTCGCGGCGGGAGAGTGCGCTCGTGCACGGTTTGGTCGTGGTCGAGCAATTGACGTCCTTCGTCGGTCGTCTCTTCAGGCTGGTCATGGAGCTGATCGTCGCCACCGCGGTCATCGCCGGCGCGGTCTTCGTGGGTCACGAGCTACGCGAGTGGCGAGAGTGGTACTGGGCGTTGCCACCAGCGTTCGAGGTCGCGCCGCCGGCGGCCGAGGTATCCGAGCCCTGAGCTAGGACGCGGCGATCCGCTCCCGCAGCACCTGTTGGAGGATCCCGCCCTGTCGGACGTACTCGACATCGGTCGGGTCATCGACGCGTGCGAGGACCTGGAACGATGTGCTCTTTCCGTCTGCCGACGCTGCCCCGACAGTGAGCCTCGCGCGCGGCGCGAGCCTATCCAGCCCGCGGATCGTGAACGTCTCCTGACCGGTGAGCCCCAGCGAGGCCATCGTCTCGCCGTGTGTGAACTCGAGGGGCAGGATCCCCATCATCACGAGATTCGAGCGGTGGATGCGCTCGAACGATTCCACGATCGCGGCGCGCACGCCCATGAGGTTCGGCCCCTTCGCTGCCCAGTCGCGCGAGCTTCCGGAGCCGTACTCCTTGCCGGCAAAGACGACGAGCGGGACGGCTGCGCGCTGGTAGCGCATCGCCGCGTCGTAGATCGTCATCTCCTCGCCTGACGGGAAATGGCGGGTCCACCAGCCCTCCTTGTCGGCGAGCTTGTTCCGCAAACGGATGTTCGCGAACGTCCCGCGGATCAGCACTTCGTGGTTGCCGCGCCGTGTGCCGTACTGGTTGAAGTCGACGGGCTTCACGCCCTTTGCGATGAGGTACTGACCGGCGGGGCCTGCTGCGGGGATGGCTCCCGCGGGCGAGATATGGTCGGTCGTCACCGAGTCGCCCACCGAAACGAGCGCACGCGCGCCGACGATGTCCGGGATCTTCGCGGGCGGCGTGGGTGAGAACTCCTGGAAGAACGGCGGCTCCTGAACGTACGTCGAGCTCGGGTCCCATTCGTAGGACACGCCAGTCGGCGAGGGCATCGTTTTCCAGAAGCGGTCGCCGTCGAAGATCTTCGCGTACTCCGTCGCGTACATCTCTTTCGTGATGGCCTTGCCCACGACCTCGTTCACTTCTTCGGGCGACGTACCGAAGCCGGGCATGGTGACACCGATGACATCGGAGCGCGGCAGGCCGAG
>JANNHF010000174.1:0-7679 GCA_031404235.1 Chloroflexota bacterium | reverse complement strand
CCCATCGCGTAGTCGAGCGGGAGCGGCGTGCCGAGCTGGTCCGCAAGAGTGCCGCCGTCGATGTAGTCCGATACGAGATACGCGACGTCGTCCTGCTGCGTGAAGTCGAAGGCGGTGACGATGTTCGGGTGCCGCAGCTTTCCGACCGCTCGCGCCTCCTGCGCGAAGCGCTCACCGAAGGCCGGGTCGCCGGCCGTCTGTGGGGGCAGCACCTTGATCGCGACGTAACGACCGAGAGATGGTTGATACGCTTTGTACACAGCGCCCATCCCGCCCGCGCCGATCTTCTCGACGATCTGGTAGCTGCCGAGCGTGTTCCCGGGCTGCAAGCTCACTGCTCGATCCCCTCCACCCGGTAGGCATCTACCGGGGTGCGCCGTCCTCGTAGTTCCAACGCGCCAAGGGGCGTCGTCCGTACGCCCTCGCCCGCGGCCTGGAGGGCCGCGGCCGAGCAGATGACCTCGCCGGCCTGGGCCTGGCCCTGCAGCCGGGCGGCGACGTTCACCGTGTCGCCGATCGCCGTGAAGTTCTGGTACTGGTCGCTCCCGAGGTTGCCGACCATCGCCTCGCCGGTGTGGACACCGATGCCATAGCCGAGCTCGGTCCCGACCTCGCGCGCGGCGTCACGCATCGCAAGCGCGCCGCGCAGGGACATTCGCACGTGGTCGGCCTGCGGGACCGGCGCGTTCCAGAGCGCGAGGATCGCGTCGCCGGCGAAACGGTCGATGGTGCCGCCGGTCCCACGGATCGCCTTCGCCGCCGCGCCGTGGTACCGCATGAGCAGCGAGACCACGCGGTCGGGAGCGAGCTGCTCGGCGATCGCCGTGTATCCGCGCACGTCCGCATGGACGACGCTCACGGTCTGCGTCTGGCCGCCGACGTCGACGAACGACGGTCGAGCGTCGACCATCTCCGCGACGTTGTCGCCAAGGTAACGACGTAGCGCGTCGCGCAGCCGCACCTGATTGTCGGCGAGGGCCTCGAGCTTGGGCGACGACGTGTCCTCGTCCGCCACGAACACGATCCCGCTCACGGTGCCGCGCGCGTCCTTGAGCGGCCCGGCCGTGGCCCGGAGCTTCGCGCGGCGACCACTCGGCAAGGTGGCTTCGATCGCTCGCGCCGCACCCTCGGCGCCGCCCCGGAGCATGAGCTTGAAAACACGCTGAGACAGCGACTCGCCGAACACGACCGTGTAGCTCTTGCCGATCGCGTCCGCCTCGGTCGTCGACAGGAGCCGTTCGGCATTGCGGTTGAGGGAGCGGATGCGACCGTCGGTGTCGAGGAGCACGACCGAGGACGGGTTGAATTGCAGCAGCGCGAGGCTCAGCCCTTGCTCGTTCCGACCGGCGTCCACATTGGTCAGTCTCACTAACCGTCGCGGCCCCGACAAGCCCCACGGATGGGGGATGACGTTAGTCTTCCGACGTGCCGCGGCTGGTCGAATGCGTGCCGAACGTCAGCGAGGGCCGCCGCCGCGACGTGATCGACCGGCTCGCGAGGTCCATCAGCGACGTGCCCGGCGTGCGGCTTCTCGACCAGACCAGCGATGTGGATCACAACCGCTCCGTCTTCACCTTCGCCGGCGACTCCGACGCGGTGACCGCAGCCGCCCACGCTCTCATCACGAGCGCCTACCTCGAGATCGACATGCGCTCGCACAAGGGCGAGCACCCACGCCTGGGCGCGGTGGATGTCGTGCCGTTCGTGCCGCTCGCCGGCGTGACGATGGAGGAGTGCGTCGCCATCGCGCACCGTTTCGGACGGGAGGTCGCCGAGCGCCACCGGGTCCCCGTCTACTTCTACGCGCGCGCCGCGGCGCGTCCTGAGCGCATCCGCCTGCCGGACATCCGCAGACCGCAGTACGAGGGCTTGGCGGAGCTGCTCGCTACGACGCATGTCCCCGATGCGGGGCCAGCGGTCCTGCACCCGCAGGCTGGCGCGATCGTGATCGGCGCGCGGCCGCCGCTCATCGCCTTCAACATCGAGCTCGACACCGCCGACGTGAAGATCGCAAAGCGCATCGCGAAGGAGATCCGCGAATCGTCGGGCGGGCTGCCCGCCATCCAGGCGCTGGGCTTCGAGCTGACCGACCCTCCGCGCGCCCAGGTGTCGATGAATCTGCTCGACACGGCGCAGACGTCGCTCGCGACCGTGTGGCGCGAGGTCGAACGACGCGCGAACGACGTCGGCGTGAGAGTGCTGCGCGGCGAGCTCATCGGGCTCATCCCCCTCGATGCCGCGCTCCAGGTGACGGCGGATGCGCTGAAGCTCGAGAGCTTCGACCGCGGCCGCGTCATCGAGAGCCACTTCCTGGAGTGACCGAGGCCGATCTCGTCTTTCGGCGCGCGCGCCTTCTCACTCTGGCGCCACTCAAAGATGAGCGACCGCGCGTCGGACCGTCCGCGGGTGACGTCGGCGCGATCGATCGCGGCTGGCTTGCGTCACGCGATGGCATCGTCGTCGCGACCGGCCGCGGCGACACGTGGCAGGACCTTGAACGCACCGCCGACGTGGTGGAGGTCGACGCCGAAGGGCGCGTGGTGATGCCGGGATTCGTCGACGCACACACACACCTCTGCTACGCGGGGCAACGCTGGGACGAGTTCGTGACCCGGAGGAGCGGCGCGGACTACCTCGCGGTCCTGGGTCGCGGGGGCGGCATCCACGCGACCGTGCGCGCGACGCGCGATGCCAGCGATGACGACTTGCTCGCGCTGCTCCGGCGACGACTCGCCCGCGCGGCCGCGCTTGGCACGACGACGATCGAGGTCAAGAGCGGCTACGGGCTCGAGCCCAGCGAGGAGCTGCGGCAGCTGCGCGTCATCGCCGCGGCGGCGAAGGACGCGCGCATCGACGTCGCGGTCACGTATCTCGCGCTGCATGCACTTCCTGCCGCCCGCACCGACGATCGGCGCGGACTGCTCCGCGATGTCGTCCACGCCGTGCGCACGGTCGCCGATGAGGGTCTGGCCGAGGCGGTCGACGCCTTCGTCGAGAAGGGCGTGTTCGAGACGGAGGAGGTGCGCCCCCTCGCGAAGGCGGCCCGGGACGCCGGTCTCGCGCTCACGCTCCACGCCGACCAGCTGAACGACGTCGGCGCGACGGCGTTCGCCGCGCGGATGAAGGCGCGCTCGGCCGACCACGTCGCGAACGCATCGGCCGAGGGTCTGCGCGCGCTGTCCCGCGCCGCGATCCCCGCCGTCCTCCTGCCGGGCAGCGCGTTCTTCGTGGGCTATGCGCCGCCCGATGCCCGCCGCTTCCTTGCGGCCGACGTCCCGATCGCGGTCGCGACCGACCACAACCCGGGCACCTCGCCACTCGAGGGCATGCCGACCGCCATCGCTTTGGGCGTGGTGCTGTGCGGCCTCACACCGCACGAGGCGATCGTCGCCGCGACGATCAACGGCGCCCACGCGCTCGGCCGCGGCGGCCGCACCGGCGCGCTGGTCAAAGGACGCCGCGCTGACGTCGTGGTCCTCGACACCGACGACGAGCGCGAGCTCGCGTACCGACTCGGGGCGCCGATCGTCAACGAGGTCTACGCCGCGGGCCGCCGCCTCTCGTAACTAGAGCGGCGTGTCCACCAAGATGAGATCGCTTTCCTGTTCTCCACCGAGCGCGAGCTCACCCGCATCGAGCACGTACGCCGCGTCCCCGCGTGACATGTGCTGGCCGTTCGCTGTGACAGCGCCGCTTATCACGTAAAGGTAGCCGCCGCGTCCGTCGCCCAGCTCGTGTTTGACCTCGCGACCTGGCGAGAGTGTGGATACGAACATCGACACGTCCCGGGCGACCGTGAGTCCTTCACCCGGCGTGCCTTCGGGTTTGAGGAATCGAAGGAGCCGGTCGGTCCGATCAGCGACCGTGTACTGCTTCTGCGCGATCGATGGTTCGAGCCCGCGCTGCGCGGGGATGATCCACATCTGGATGAACTCCATCGGCTCGGTCTTCGAATGATTGCGCTCGGAGTGCTCCGCGCCCGAGCCAAGGCGCATCCGCTGAACGCCACCCGGCTCGAGCACGCCGCCGTTGCCGAGGCTGTCGGCGTGCTCGAAGTGTCCTGACACGACGTACGTGATCCCCTCGATGTCGCGGTGCGGGTGCATCGGCCATGCGGCACCCGGCACGAGCGTGTCGTGGTTGAAGACGCGCAGCGTGCCGATACCCATGTTGTCGGGATCGCTGTACCGATCGAATGAGAAGTGCCACCGCGCCTTGAACCACCCGCCGTCGATGCGGTAGATCGATCGCTCGGGACGGATCTTGATCTTCATCTAGCGTCCTCGCGCACGCGTGTTGCCAGCCCGCTGGCAGTCGCATTGTTGCGCTTGGATGCGCCGCTCACCCGCCGTTGCGACGGGCGAGCGGCGCACCGCGTCAGGAGGTCAGGGCGCTGTAATGAAGAACGCGAAGCGGAAGATGGGCATCGGCTCGCCGGGATGGTCGGCCGCGGCGGTGAGCTGCGGCATCTTGTAGTTCGCCGGACGTACCTCGGTGCCCTGGTAGATCCCGGGGTACATGTCGATGTAGTGCCAGCCTGGCGCGCCGGAGGCCGTCAGGAAGATCGTGAGGTCGCCCGAGCTCTGGAAGGCGCAGGCGTATCCAGCGAAGGCGTTGTCGTAAACGACGTGGTAGATCTGCTCGGTCTCGGTCCAGCCGACGCCCTTCAGGTTCAGTGTTGTCTTCGTGCCCGAGGGGCCCCTGTCGACGGACAGCGGGAATGCGCTCGCGAGGATGTACACGCTCGTCTTCGCCACCACGGTGTCGCCGAGCTTTGCCGTGACGGTGTGCGTCCCGCCGAGATCATCCGGGATCGGGAACGCCCAGACGAACGAGCCGGTCGCATCCGTCTTGACCTTCGTGAGCGTCTTGGTGCGCTCCTCGAATCCGGTGACGGAACGGTTACCGACCATCGTCGTCCACAACATCTCGATCTCGCTGTTCGCCGCCAGCGCCTTGCCGTTCAGCGTCGCCGGCGTGCCGACGGCGGCGCCGTATGGAGCTGACCAGATGCCTTGGGCCACCGGTCTCGCGGCGATCTGTGCGAAGCCCTGCGTCTCGGCGGCCGTCGGCTTCACCGCTGCACCATCGGTGACCGTGAAGGCGATGTGCGGGAATGGCCGTGAGGCGACGACGGGCTGCTGGTTCGGGTTCATGTAGGGCGCGCCGAACTCGGAGTGGCCGAGCGTGATGATGTGCACGCCCACGTTGCCGGTCGCGGGGATCACGAACTTGGCGTAGCCGTCGGTCGTGAGCGACGAGACCCAGCCGGTGTACGCGTTGTCGTATGCCAGCTGGAAGCTGTTCTGGTACGACTGGTAGCCGATGCCCTTCACCTCGATCGTGATCGGCGTACCGACCGGACCGCTCGTCGGCGTGATCGTCGTGACCATGTCGACGTCGAAGAGGCTCTTGTTCCTGATGACCTTCGTCTCGTCGACGACCATCACATCGTGCGCGTAGCCGAATCCCCGCGGGACCGCGAACGTCGCCTTGAAGGCGCCCGTCGCGTCGGTCGTGACGCTCTGGAGCACGTTCTGCACGGTTCGGGCGTCACGTCCGAGGAACTTGCTTCGGTCGTCGGAGAGCTTCCATTGGACCTTCCCGGTGGTCCAAGCCAGGTCGTACTTGGTCGCGGGCCTGAGCCCGCTTGCTGTCGCGGTCACCGGCGTGTCCCACGGTCCGCGGGCCGGATCGAGCGAGAACTTGCCAACGATCTCCTGAGCCTGGATCGACTGTTGTGCTGAGGCGGTCGCCGCCGCGGACGCGGCGGGTTTGGGCGTTGCGGCCACGCTCGCGATGGGCTCCGGCCCCTTGGATGCGCTGCCGCACGCGGACAGGATGGCTGCGAGGGCGAACGCGACGGCGACACGCCTCATCTCATTTACCTCTTTCCAACTGCGACGATCTGGAGCTGGGCCACGGGTACCTTGAACTGGTCCCAGGCGCCGCTCGCGCCGTCCAGGCTCGTCACCTTGATCTGGTAGGTGAACGCTCCCGTCGGGTAGTCCTTCGGCACGCTGAAGCCGGCGGTCCAGAAGAACTCGACCGGGTTCGTCGCCGGGTGCGGGCCGTACTTGAAGGGCTGCGTCTTCCCGTCCGGAAGGGTGAGGTCGAACGACTTGATCGCCTTGTCGTCGAGCGCCTTGTTCGAGATCGGGTCGAGCGCGCGGAAGCGCCACACGATGCGCGAGCCCTGCGGGAACCGGCTCTGCTGCGTGCAGGAGAGGAACGTCTTCTCCTCGTCGGTGAGCCCTTCGGGACTGCGGACCGTGTCGCCTTGCAGGATCAGGAACGTGGCGACCTGCGGCTTGGCCGTGGCCGCGACGGTCGGTGCGACGCTGGCGGAAGCCCGGCCCTCGCCCGTGCCGCCGCTGCAGGCTGCGGCGACGAGCGCGAGCGCGAAGCCGAATGCGAGGATGCGAAGGCTGCGTGTCATGCGGTGTCTCCCTTTCATTCTGAGTTACGCGCGCCGCCGATGACGCCGCGCGCGGTGCTGAAGAGCGCGAATGCGATGACCGACCAGACCGCGAGGACGAGGACGCCGACGGCGTACGGCACCGCGGCGCTGAACGCGAAGAGCGGCGCATGCTCCGGCCGATACGGCGGCGCGGCGACGGCCGCGTCGAACGTCGTCGCGCCGCCGGCGGGGCCGAGGTGATCGCGGCCGTCGAAGGCGACCACGATCCGGTGCGAGCCGGTGCGTGCGGGCAGATACGTGACCGCGGCGCGGCCCTGGCCGTCCGTCTTCGCCGCCGCGATGAGCATCCGGCGCGGGCCGATGAGCTCGACGAGCTCGTAGAAGCGGACGGTCACGTCGTTCACGGGCTTGCCGTCGGCTGTCACGAGCCGGGCGTCCAGCACGTAGCCGTCCTCGAGCTTCGCGCCCGCGCGCGCACTCACGCTGACCTCGGCGCGCTGGTGATCGGCGAGCGCGACGGCGCTCGAAAGGGTCATGGCGATAACGACGCCGGCCAGCACGAGCGCGTACCTAGTCATCGCCGGCACCCGCGAAGATCGGGACGAGTCGCGCCGGTGACGCTTCCGCACCCTCGACCTCCTCCATCTCGTGCACCGACATGACCGGGAAGAAGCGAAAGAAGAGGATGAGGAGCAGCGGGATCGCCGCCGCCGACCCGATGGTGATCGTGATCTCCACCCACGTCGGCTGGTACTGGCCCCAGTCCCAGGGCATGAGCGGCTCGGCCATTCCCGGAACGACGATGAGGAAGCGCTTCAGCCACATGCCCGCGACCACGAGGATCGCGGCGATGCAGGTGCGCGCGATGGGGAACGGACCCGGGAGCGCGACGAGCACGAGCGGCAGGAGGAGGCCGCCGATGGTGAAGGTCCAGAACGCCGGCGCGTAGCTGCCGACGAAGATGGCCTCGAGCACCGGGCCGACGGACTCCCCCATCGTGTATCCCTCGGTGAGGTACTCGCTCACCATGAAGTAGAGGTAACCGAGCCCGAGGGCGAGGAGCAGGTAGGAGAGGTAGCGGAAATGCCTCGCGGTGATGAACTCCTGCAGCCCGTACGTCTTTCGGAGCGCGGCCACGACGAGGATGACCGCCGCGACCCCCGAGAGCATGGCCGCGAGCACGAAGAGCGGAGCGAAGATCGTGCTGTGCCAGCCACCGCGCACCGTGACCGCGAAGAGCCAGGCCAGCACCGAGTGC
>JANNHF010000173.1:0-4015 GCA_031404235.1 Chloroflexota bacterium | reverse complement strand
TCCACTATGACTCAGACGATCCCGCCCGCCGAAGTCCTCCTTTTGCGGTCGCTCGTGACGCCCACGGAGCAGGGGATCGCCAGTCGCGTTCTGGCGAAGGCCACCGGCGGCAATCTCACGCTCTTCGCCTTCGATAGCGGGCAGGGACTCACCGAACACACGTCGCCGTTCGATGCGCTCGTGCTGGTCCTCGAAGGATCGCTGACCCTCACGGTCGGTGGCACGGCGGTCCGTGCCACGCCGGGGACCATCGTGCGCATGCCCGCCGACATTCCGCACGCCCTCGATGCGCCCGAAGCGTGCCGCATGCTGCTCATCATGCTGCGCGATCTCAAGGCGTCGTGACGATCGCGTCTGGCCGCGGGTGATGGGCCGCTAGCGGAATCGGATCGCGGCCGTGATCCCGGGAAGCTCCTGGAAGGTCACGCGATCGCCGGACGTCGACTTCGGGTCGCTACCCAGGCGGACCAGAACGTACTGCGTCTGGCCGACTCCTACGCCCCCAGGCACGTTGAGAACGACGGCGCTCCCGTCGGCGCGGAATGCCCGAAGCGTGCTGGTCGCCGGCGCTCCGCTGAACGCGGTGCAGCACAGCCCGAGCGACCCAGCCTTGTCGACGTCACCAAGCCAGAGCTGCTCGGCCGACATGAAGCCGATCTCGTGCGTGCCGGGCCGCCACAGCGCGCCACGCTTGCCGGCCCCCGCCTGCGATCTGTTCGCGGCGAAGTCGGCGAGCGGCCACCACTTGATGTCTCCCGAGTCGAGGTCCACGCCCAGCACGAACTTCGCGTCGCTCGACGCTCGGACCGATCCCATCGGGATCCCGAGCGTCGTTAGGGACCTGGTGTCCACCCGCTGGGCGTTGAACGAGTTGTCGGGATTGATCCGGACTGTGACGTA
Organism: Chloroflexota bacterium; assembly: GCA_031404235.1. Classification (GTDB taxonomy): domain Bacteria; phylum Chloroflexota; class Limnocylindria; order P2-11E; family P2-11E; genus CF-39. Next base: position 3,115 of record JANNHF010000173.1, on the reverse strand, counting down.
GAACGCCATGGCGGCGCCCTCACCGGTCAGCCCCGCGGTCGCGAGGTTGACCGAGCGGTCCCACGCGATGGGTCGGTAGAGCCATCCGGTGTTGGTCTGGGTGTCGATCGTCGTCCCGTGACGGCCGCTAGCGGCAAGCTCGTACACACCCAGGGTCGCGCTGTTCGTGCCGCCTCCGATGCCGAAGCTGCCGGTCTCGGTCGAGTACAACAGCCCGGCACCGTCACTGGACCAGGCGATGCCGCCGCCTCGCTGATCGGCGGCCAGCGTCACGAGGGTCTGCTCCGTGCTGTTGCCACCAACGCTGAACATCCGCAGCTGCGCGCCCTCGCCGCTCGCTCCGGCGCCGGGCTTCCAGACCGCGATGAGCTTCCCATCGGGCGAGACCGCGAAGCTCTGCTGAGCGAAGGGGGGCCCGATGAATTCATTGCTCGACTCCTTCCGGATCGTCGCGTTGCCCCCTTGGGCGATCACGACGAAGCCGAAGTCGTCGTTGTAGATCGCGCCCGTCGCTGACGACGTCGGGCTAACGTTCGGATTCGCGGTCGGTGTGGGCTGCACGAGGTTCGGCAATCCCGTGAGCGCCGGCGTCGGCGACGCGCTCGGATTCGCGGCGGTCGTGCTCCGATCGCGCAGCTGGAAACCGATGATGAGCGCGACCGCCAACACCGCGCTGATCGCACCTGCGGTCAAGAGATAACGGCTGGTCCTCATTGCGATGGACTCCCTTCCTTCTGGGCGGCGCCACTCAGTGCGGGGCGGCAGTGGGATCTCGTCGAGATCCCGGACGAACATATAGGTCAGGTTCTTGTCGCGGTCATCCATGGACGGTCCACTTCTCGCGGTTCACAGCGCGCCCTCACGCATCCGCGCGAGCGATTGCGAGACGGTCGCGCTCACCGTCCCGCGCCGGACGCCGAGCCCGTCCGCGATCTCCTCCTGAGTGAGACCGAGGTAGTAGTGCGCGACGACGATCGAGCGCTGACGCTCCGTCAGGAGCGAAAGCAGCCGCCCGACCTCCAGGCGATCGAGCATGGCCGCGACATCGTCCGTCGCGGTGGCCTCCGCGCGTCCGGCCTCCCGTTTGGCGCGGAACAGCCCGCGACGCGTCTTGCGCAGCGCGACGCGATACAGCCAGCCCTCGAGATTGCGGTCCTCGTGCGGCGGATGCCGCAGCCCTTCCTCGAACGCGTCGTGCAGGCCGTCGAGCGCGCGCTCTCGATCGAACGTCGCCGCCACCAGTGCGCGATACACCTGCGGGAACGCGCGGGCGTAGAGCTCGGACCAGCGCTCGGCTGTGACGTCGGGCATCTATATGAGGGAATGCATCGAGGCGGCCGGAGCGCTTAGTCGCGAGCGCTCGCTCGGTCGCCGCTCCCTACGGGGCGGTGCGGCGGGCCCCACGCTGCGCTCCCGCGACCACCGAGGTACCCGACGTGTGGGCGATACTGGATTCGAACCAGTGACCTCTGCGATGTGAACGCAGCGCTCTAACCAGCTGAGCCAATCGCCCGCTGCGAAAAGTGTACGACGCTAGCGGCCGAGGACGGCGCCCTCGATGAGGCCCGCGACGACGAGCAGCACGAGCACGATGGCGATGGTGAGCCCGAGTCGGCGGAAGTCCTTCGCAACGAACGTGCGCTCGACGAGCGACGCGCGCTCGAGTGCCGCGGAAGGCGCGCCGGCCGCGCGCGAGTAGCCAACGCGCGCGACAGAGCCGCGCGCGCGGTAGCCGGTGGGTCGCGCCGCGGCGTCGCTCCCGGCCGCACGCGGCGTCGTGGCGCGCCGCGATGCCAGCGTGTCGCGCCGTGAACGTGGGCGTGTGCGGTTCCGTCTCGCCATGGAGCATCCAGCATATCGGAACGGGTATCGTCCGCGACGATGATCCTCGACGGACCGACGCTGTCGCTGCTCGTCGTCGCGCTCGTCGCGGCCGTCGTCCTGCTCGGCGTCTGGGTCGCCTGGCTACAGCGCTCCGAAGCGCTCCTCCGGCGCAGGCTGCGCCGCGTGCTGCCCGAAGGCGAGAGCGGCGGAGTTGACGAGATCCTCGATCGCCAGCTGAAGCGCATCGACAGCCTGACCGCGCGTGTCGACGCGCTGAACAAGCTGCACCACGAGCTGGACGCTCTCAGCCAGCGAACGATCCAGAAGGTCGCGGTGATCCGCTACAACCCGTTCTCCGACACCGGCGGCGACCAGTCGTTCGCCATCGCGCTGCTGGATTCGCTCGGCAACGGCGTGGTCATCTCCAGCCTGCACAGCCGCACCGACACGCGCGTCTTCGCCAAGGCGGTGCAGAGCGGGCGCTCGCGGTATCAGCTGTCGGACGAGGAGCAGGACGCCATCAAGAAAGCGCTCGCGCCCTCCTCATGATCGGCAGCCGCGCCGAGCACACGCTCGCCATCGTGAACCCCGCTGCCGGTGGCGGAGCAGGAGCGCGGGTGGGGGTGGACCTCGCGCGCGAGCTCGAGTCGTCGGGCTTCAAGGTCGAGATCATCCAGACCCCCGCGCCGGGCGAAGCCGCGCGCATCGCGCGGGAGGCGTCTGAGGAGGGTTGCCGCACCGTCATCGCCGTCGGCGGCGACGGGACCGCGAACGAGATCGCCAACGGTCTGGTGGGTACGGGCACGGCGCTCGCGCTCTATCCCATCGGTTCCGGGAACGACTTCGCCCGCGCGCTCGGCTATCCACGAAAGCGGCGCGACATCGCGCGGTTCCTCTCGGGCGCGCGTCGCCGTGTGATCGACGTGGGCGACGTGAACGGCCGTATCTTCGTGAACGCGGCGGGCGTTGGCATCGACGGCCACGTCGCCGAGCGGGTCCTGGCGAGCTCGCGCGTCGTCGGCGCGAGGCTGGGCTATTTCGTTGGCGCGCTCGTGTCGATCGCGACGTACCGGCCACAACCGATGCGGCTCAGCATCGACGGGCAGACGATCGAAGGTCGGTATCTCGTGGTCGTGGCGGCGAACGGCACGCACTTCGGGAGCGGGATGCACGTCGCCCCGAAGGCGAAGATCGACGACGGTCTGTTCGACATCGTCGTCGCCGGTGACCTTGGCCGGTGGGCATCGCTGGTCGCGCTCGCGAAGCTCTATCGGGGGACGCACGTGAATGG
>JANNHF010000172.1:0-11017 GCA_031404235.1 Chloroflexota bacterium | reverse complement strand
CCTTGAACGTGCACTCGACGAGCACGCCGAGCGTGCCGAAGGAGCCGACGAAGAGCTTGTTGAGGTCGTAGCCCGCGACGTTCTTCACCACCCGGCCACCGGACCGCACGATCGTGCCGTCCCCGAGCACCGCGGTCGTGCCGATGAGCAGATCGCGGACGCCGCCGTACCGCGCGCGCCAGAATCCGGTGCTGTTCGCCGCGACGATCCCGCCGATCGTCGCGGCCTCCGCATGCGGGGGATCGAGCGGCAGGAACTGTCCGGCGCGCGCGAGCGCCGAACGCAGGTCGGCGAAGCGCGTGCCGGCCGCGACGGTGACCGTGAGGTCGCCGGGAACGTGCGCGACAACGCCCGCGAGCGCCGTCGTGTCCAGGACCGCGTCCGTCGGCAGCATCTCGCCGAGGTAGTCCTTCGTGCCGGCGCCCCGGATGCGCAGGCTGCGCGACGCCGCGGCCGAGTCCGCCACGGCGCGAGCACAGGCAGCGGCGTCAGCAGGACGGATGCGCTCGGTCGTGGCCATCGTCATCGTCTGGCGGCGAACTGGAACTCGCGGCACCGGCTGGGAGTGGGGAAGATCTTCCCGGGATTCGCGAGACCGGCGGGATCGAACGCGGCCTTCACGCGTCCCATCGTCGCGAGATCGTCCGCCGTGAACTGCAGCGGCATGAAGCAGTTCTTCTCCATGCCGACGCCATGCTCGCCGGTGATGGACCCGCCGGCGGCGACGCAGGCCTCGAGGATCTCGAGACCCGCCTGCTTCACGCCCTCGAGCTCGCTCTCGCTCGCAAAGAGGATGAGCGGATGGAGGTTGCCGTCGCCGGCATGGAAGACATTCGCGATGCGCACGCCGTGACGCTGCGCCACCTCGCGCACCGTGCGGAGCACGTCGGGCAACCGCGTGCGGGGGATGACGCCGTCCTGCACGTAATACGCGGGCGCAAGGCGGCCCATTGCGGCGAACGCGCCCTTCCGCCCCGCCCATAGCCGGTCGCGCTCGAGCGTCGTCGCCGCGCGTCGGAGCGTCGTCGCGCCGTTCGCGCGGCAGATCTCCTCGATGCGCGTGGCGGCGTCGTCGAGACCGTCGCGCAGGCCGTCGACTTCCATCAGCAGGATTCCGCCCGCATCGAGCGGGTAGCCAGCCCCCACGGCCGCCTCGACGGCCTCCGTCGCGAGCTGATCCATGAGCTCGATCGCGCTCGGCACGATGCCGGCTCCGATGATCGCTGAGACGGTCTCGGATGCGCCGTCGATCGTTGGGAACGCCGCGAGGATCGTCCGCTTGTCCTCCGGCAGCGGCGTCAGGCGCACCGTGATCTCCGTGACGATGCCGAGCGTTCCCTCCGAGCCGACGAAAGTCCCGATCAGGTCGTAGCCGTCGTACTCGACGGCCTTTCCGCCCAGACGGACGACCGTGCCGTCAGAGAGCACGATCTCGAGACCGGTCACGTGATTCGTCGTGACGCCGTATGCGAGCGTGTGCGGGCCGCCCGAGTTCTCCGCGACGTTGCCGCCGAGCGTGCACGCCTTCTGGCTCGAGGGATCTGGAACGAAATAGAGGCCGTGCGGCGACGTCGCGGTCGAGAGGTGAAGGTTCACGAGTCCGGGCTGAACGACCGCTCGCATGCTGGGCACGTCGATCTCGAGGATCCGCGACATCCGTGCGAACGACACGACCACACCGCCCTCGACCGGGATCGCACCGCCCGAGAGCCCGGTGCCGGCACCACGCGGGACGATCGGCACGTCGTGCTGGTGGCAGAAGCGCGACAGTCTCGCGACATCCGCTGTGTCGATCGGCAGGACGACCGCGTCGGGCGTGGCCGTGTCGACGGCGCCGTCGTATTCGTAGATGAGCAGGTCCTCACGAGTGCCGAGGACCTTGTCCTTCCCGACGAGATCGATCAGCGCGGAGACGAGCGCCGCTCCGCGCAGTCCCGCGCGTACGGTCACGCTGACGGCTCGGTCTTTTCGCGCAGGACGGCCGCGAGCTCCGATGCGGAGCGTCGCAGCATCGGGACCAGCTCGGTGCAGCGCTGTCGCGTCAAGCGGTTGGCCGGCGCTGAGATCGAGATCGCGCCGATGAGCTCATTCGGACCCATGACCGGCACCGCGACGCAGCGAACGCCGTCGTCGTACTCCTCGTCATCGATGGCGTACCCGCGCTCGCGGATCTCCTCGAGCGCGCGGCGCAGCGCGGCGTGGTCGACGATCGTGTGCGGCGTGTACGGCCTGAGCTCGAGCCGGTCCAGAACTCCGTCGCGGCGCGCCGCCGGGAGCGCGGCCAGAAGCGCCTTGCCGGCGCCGGTCGCATGCAATGGGACGCGGTTACCAGCCTGCGTGAAGAGCCGCACTACCTGCGGGCTTGGGATCGTCTCGATATAGACAGCGGCGAGGTCGTCCAGGACGACGAGGTTGGCCGTCTCGCGTGTAGCCTCGGTGATGGCGCGCAGGACCGGCCGAACACGAAGACGAAGTTCGCCGAAGCGCGACCGCCCCTCGGCCAGGGTCGCGAGCTTCGCCCCCGCGTAGTAGCGACTCGTGTCGGGGTTCTGTCGAACGTAGCCGCGACGGAGCAGCGTGGATAGGAGACGATGGACGGTGGAGACATGGAGGCTTGTGCGCGCTGCGAGCGCGGTGATGGACACCTCGCCCTCGGCCGCAGCGAGCGCCTCGAGCAGGTCGAGTGCCCGATCGACCGACTGGACCGATCGCCGGACGCGCTTCGGGGACGGGCTGGTCTCTTTCGCTTCGCGCAAAGTTCCCTCCGCCGCGTGAAAGGATAGCCGTTGGAGTCCCGGGTATGAACAAGGCCGAGCGGCGCCAGAGCCTCGAAGCCCAGGTCGCGTCGTTCCCGGACGCGCCCGGCGTTTACCTGTTCAAAGACGCCCGCGGCCGCGTCCTCTACGTCGGCAAGGCCGACGTCCTGCGCGACCGCGTTCGGGCGTATTTCGGGCCGAGCCTGGACGTGCGGCACGTCCGCATGGTGGAGCGCGCCGAGCGCGTCGAGTTCGCGGTGACTGGCTCCATCTCCGAGGCATACCTGCTCGAGGCCAATCTCATCAAGCAGCACAAGCCTCGGTACAACATCCGCCTCAAGGACGACAAGTCCTATCCGTACGTGAAGATCACCCTCGGCGAGGACTTTCCGCGCATCCTGCGTACGCGGTCACTCGGCGATCGCACCGCTCGCTACTTCGGGCCGTTCGCGAACGCGAAGTCCGTGGACCAGTCGCTCGATCTGCTCCAGAAGCTGTTCCCGTACCGGACCTGCAAGCTGACGATCCTTGCCGCTGACGAAGGCCGGGGCCGGACTGTCCCGCCCAGCGCTCTTCCCGGCGGGCGACCGTGCCTGCTCTTCCATCTGAAGCGCTGCACCGCTCCATGCGTCGGGAACGCGACGAAGGACGACTACCGCGCGACGATCGACAAAAGCGTGCTCTTCCTCGAAGGACGCTACGAAACGCTCGCGCGCGCGACGCGGCAGGAGATGGAGTCCGCGGCCGAGGTGCTCGAGTTCGAGCGCGCGGCAGCACTCCGCGACCGCCTCACCGCGATCGACCGCACGCTCGATCGGCAGGAGGTCCACGCCTACAAAGGCGACGACTTCGATGTGGTCGCCGCATCCTTGGCAGATGGCGATGCGGTCGCGCAGCTTTTCCGCGTGCGTGATGGGACCATCGTCGGACGCGACCACTTCGCGCTCGAGGGTTCGGAGGGCGCCGGTGCCGCGGAGGTCATGGACTCGTTCCTGCGGCAGCACTACAGCGCAGCGACGACGCTGCCGCCGGAGATCGTTACGCCGACCGCGGTACCCGACGCCTCGTCTCTCGAAGCCTTCCTGACCGAGCGTCGTGGTGGACCGGTGCGCCTGCACGTCCCGCAGCGCGGCAAGAAGCGGCATCTTGCGGAGCTCGCCGAGCGCAATGCGAAAGATGCGCTCGAGCAGGAGCGCGTGCGGTGGCTTGCGGACCGCGGCAAGACCGACGTCGCCCTCCGCGAGCTGCAGGAGGCGCTCGGCCTCGAAGGACCACCGAAGCGCATCGAGTGTTACGACGTGAGCCACGTGCAGGGCACGAGCGTGGTGAGCTCGATGGTCGTGTTCGAGGACGGCCGCCCGGCAAAGTCGCAGTACCGCCGCTTCCGCGCCCGTATCGCCGACCGCAACGACGACTTCGCCAACATGCGCGAGACCTTGAGGCGCCGCTTCGCACGGTCCTCCTCAGCCCTGGCCGCCCGAACGAGTTGGCCGTTGCCCGACCTCGTCATCATTGACGGCGGCAAGGGTCAGCTCTCAGCCGGGCTGGCAGCCTTAGCGGATGCCGGCCGGCTGCAGATCCCGATCGCCGCGCTCGCGAAGGCGCGCGAGGAGCTGTTCGTACCCAACCGTCCAGATCCCATCGTTCTGCCCCGCACCGCGCAGGGCCTCTATCTTGTGCAGCGCATCCGCGATGAAGCGCACCGGTTCGCGGTCACGTACCACCAGAAGGTGCGTTCGCGCCGAGCCGTTCACTCGGTCCTCGACGACATCGCCGGCGTCGGGCCAGCGCGCAAGCGTGCCCTCCTCCGGAAGTTCGGCTCTGTGCGGGCGATGCAGGAGGCACCGGTCGAGCAGCTCGCCGCCGTCGGCGGCGTCGGACCGGCGCTCGCCGAGCGCATAAAAGTCGCGCTTCAGTCCTGAGCGGGGTCGTCACCTCATCGTTTCGATATCTCGGCTACACAACGATGAGGAACGCTTGACATTCATTTAGGTCAGGACGCATCTTCGGACCATGGTGAACCCGGTAGTGGCGAAGTGCCCGATCTGCTCGGCGCAGCTCAAGGTGGTGCGCCTCGACTGCGACGCCTGCGGGACCCGGCTGGAGGGCTCGTTCTCTTTGGGCCGATTCCACGCTCTTTCCCCGGACCAGCTCGAGTTCCTCGAGACCTTCATTCGCGCACGCGGCAACATCAAGGACATCGAGCGCGAGCTCGGCATCTCGTATCCGACGGTGCGCTCGCGCCTCGACGCGATGATCAGGGCGCTCGGGTTTCCGTCGCAGGCCGAGCCCGATCGCGAGAGCGAGCGGCGTAAGGGGATCCTCCGCGAGCTCGCGGAGGGCCGCATCGCGGCGGACGATGCCGCAAATCTTCTGGAGAGTGAGCCGAGCAAATGAAAGATCCCGACGAGCGCGACGCGGCAACGGACGACGCGAAAGCACCGGAGGACGAACGGCACGCCGAAGGTGACGGGCATCGGCGTGACGAGCGCCGGGCCGAGCGCGAAGCACGACGAGCCGAGCGCGACACGCAGCGGGAGGCGTACCGCGCTGAGCGCACGGCGCGCCGGGCGGAGCACATGTCGCACCGGGTCGAGTTCCGATCCGGCGGCAGCGGCTTCACTCTTGATGGCCACAGTTTCGATCCGGGCCAGTTCGCGCGTTCGTTCGTCGGCGAGTTCGTCGGCGACATTGGCGGCGAGAGTTACTCCGAGACGGTGGAGCAGCGGTTCTCGTTCGAAGGCACGCCGAGGTTGAGAGTCCGCAACGTCTCGGGCGAGACATCCATTACAGCGGCAGGGACGTCGGGCGAGATCAGGGTCGTCGCGCGCAAGTGCGTGAGCGCCGGCAGCGAGAACCGAGCGAAGCGGCTGCTGCAGAACCTCGAGGTGAGGATGGAGAAGAGCGGCGACGAGCTTGTCGTCGAGCCGCACCTCTACGAGCAGGAGCGTGGGTGGCTCGACCTCTTCCGCGGCAAGCGTTTCCGTGTGGACTTCGACATCACCGTCCCGGCGGAGTGCGCGATCGATGCGCAGACCGTGAGCGGCGAGATATCCATCGAAGGGCCGCGCGGTCCACTTGAGGTCCAGTCCGTCTCGGGCGACGTGCGTCTAGACGACGTTCAGGGTCCGCTGCGTCTGAAGTCCGTGAGCGGCGACGTCGATTGCCGGCGCTACGTCGGACACCTCGAGGGCAATACGGTGAGCGGTGATGTCACGATCGTCGCGGCCGGCCTTCGCTCCAGCCAGCTGCACACAGTGAGCGGGGACATCCTCGTCGATGGTCGGCTCGACCCTGGCAAGGAGCACGACTTCAAGACGATCAGCGGCGACGTCGAGCTCGCGCTCGCCGAGCCAGACGCGACGATCGACTACCGGACCGCGAGCGGGGACGTCGAGTGCCAGCTGCCCGCCCGGATCGTGCGACACGGTCGCAAGGAGTACAGCGTCGTCCTCGGCGCCGGCCAGGGTCACATCGTGGTCAAGACGGTCAGCGGCGATCTCACGGTCCACGGCACGAACGCTGTCGCGCCGGACGACGCCGCGCCCGATAGATCCCACAGGGAAGAGGAGCGTTCGGCGGACGTAGAGCGGACCCAGCCGATGGACATGTCGTCCCGTGAAGAGGTGCGGGCGGTGCTCGAGCGTGTCGCGCGCGGCGAGCTCGGCATCGACGACGCTGCGGCCGCGCTCGATGCCGCGCGCCCGGGCCGCTAGCTTGCCGAGCGACGAAGGGAAGCAGGTCCTGGGGCTGCTCGCCGAGGGCAAGATCGATGTTGAGCAGGCCTTCCGCCTGCTGCGCGCGCTCGGCGACATCGACGACCGGCCGCGCGGCCCGATGCCACCGGTCCCACCGGTCCCGCCGATGGCGCCGGAGCCGCCCACGCCGCCCGGCGGCCGTGGACGCATCCTGCGTATCCGGGTGACCGAAGGCGGGCAGCAGAAAGTCAACGTCGCGATCCCGCTCGCGATCGCGCGGGTGGGGAAGATGAAGCTCGCGTCGAGCGGGCTGGTCCGGGGTCACCTGTCGAAGTTCGGCATCGACCTTGACGAGCTTCTCCGCACGATCGACTACCCCGGGAAGTTCGTCGACATCGCCGACAACGAGGACCGGGTGGAGATCTTTGTTGAATGAAGCGTCTTCCCGTTCGGACGGTGGGCGTTGGCGCGGGCGGAGCGCTCGATGCGCATCCGGGGCACCATCGGACAGTACTAGCGCGTCCCGGCTAGGCTAAGCGCCGTGGGTATCGTCTGGCGCGCGCTCATCAACGCCCTGGCCATCGTCGTGGCCGCGTATGTCGTGAATCAGCTCCAGCCGGACGCCATCAAGTGGGGCCAGGTCGACTACGGCATGGGAGAGCCCGGCCGCTACCTGTCGCTTGCCCTCACCGGTCTCGCTCTCGGCGTGGTGAACGCCGTCGTCAAGCCGATCCTGGTCATGATCTCCATGCCGATCACCTGCCTGACGCTCGGGCTCTTCATCTTCGTCATCAATGCGCTGATGCTGCTGCTCGTCTCGGCGATCCCGTTCCTCGGTTTCGTTGTGAACGGCTTCATCGTCGCGCTCATCGCCTCGCTCGTGATCTCGCTCGTCAGCTGGGCCCTTTCGATGGTCCTGCCCGACTGACGCCCTGCGCGTGATGGCGACGAAGGGTCCGCCCGACTTCGTCGTAGTGACCGGGCTGTCCGGGTCGGGCAAGTCACAGGCCGTGAAAGTCTTCGAGGACCTGGACTACTACACCCTCGACAACCTCCCGCCGGCTCTGATGAAGACCACGCTCGACGTGTGCCGGCGCGGTGGGCATCCGCGCGTGGCGTTCGTCATCGACGCGCGCAGCGGCGCGCTGTTCAAGGAAGCGAGTGCCGCACTCGATGTGCTCGCGGCGGACGGCGATCGACCGCAGATCCTGTTCTTCGACGCGGCCGACGACGTGCTTTTGCGACGGTATAGCGAGACCCGCCACCGTCATCCGCTGGAGACCGCCGGCGGCGTTCAGCCCTCGATCGACGAAGAGCGACGTGTGCTGGCCCCGCTGCGCGCACGCGCCGACAAGGTGATCGACACGACGCACCTCACGGTGAAAGACCTCCGCGACACGCTCCACTCGCTGTACGGCGGTGGGACCAGCGGGATGCTCGTCCACGTGACGAGCTTCGGATACAAGAACGGCGTGCCCCTCGGAGCGGACCTCGTCTTCGACGTGCGCTTCATGGAGAACCCCTTCTATATCCCGGAGCTTCGACCCAAGACGGGTCGTGATGCCGAGGTGCGTGACTTCGTGCTTCGGAACCCTGCGACGGGGGAGTTCCTGTCGCACCTCGTGCCCTTCCTCCGATTCGTGCTCCCGCGCTACGAGGAAGAGAAGAAGGCGCGCCTCGGCATGGCCTTCGGTTGCACCGGCGGGTGGCACCGGTCGGTCGTCATCGCGGACGAAGTCGCGAAACGTCTGAAGGACTTCTGGCCCGGAGAGATCGCCGTCGAGCACCGCGACATCGGACGGCCGGAGGTGACCAACTGAGCCGACGGGGCGTGACTCGTGCGCAGCGGTCGCCGCTGTCGGAGGAGGTGAAGGCTGAGCTGTCGCGCGTGCGGCCCACGGACTGCGACCGCCGCGTGCTCGCCGCGCTGCTGCCGCGTGCGGCGCATCTCGGTGCTCCGGCGCGACGCCTTGCCCACGCGTCCGGGCTCGCGGCTGGCCGCGCGTCGCTCCGCCGCGTGTGCTGCCGCCGAACGTACCTGCGTGGCCTGTTCCTCGCCGGCGGCTCGGTCTCCGCCGGACCGTCAGGCTATCTCCTCGAGCTGCGGCCGCCGCGCGGCGAGGCGACGCGAGCTCGCGCCGTGCTGGAACGCGAAGGCTTCGCGCCCCGCCCGCGCGTACGCCGTGGTCGCCAGGTCCTGATGCTCCGCGCCGCCGACGACATTGCGTCGTTCCTGCGCCACGCCGGTGCGGGCGAGACGCTGCTGCGTTTCGAGACGCGCCGCGTCTCGCGCGAGATGCGCGGCCGCACGAACGCGAGCGTCAACGCCGACGCGGCCAATCTCGCGCGCGCCGTCGCCGCCGCGCGCGATCAGATCGACGCGGTGCACGCGTTGGCTGGGTCGGGCCGCCTCGCGCGGATGCCCGCCGACGTGCGGGCCGCGGCCGCGGCGCGACTGCGAGCGCCCGAGGCGACCCTCGCCGAGCTCGCGACGCGGCTCGATACCAGCAAGTGGGTGGTCCGTCAGCGGCTGCGCCGCATCGTCGACGAGGCGGCACGTTGACGCGCTCGCGCCTCGTCCTTGGCAACTGGAAGATGAATCCACCGACGATCGCGGAGGCCGTCGCGCTCGCGCGCTCGCTCGTGACCTCGGCGTCGCCCAGCGACGTCGCTGTTGCGGTCGCGCCGCCGGCGGTCGCGCTCGTTTCCGTCGCCGAGGCGTTGCGCGGTACGCACGTCCGCGTGTACGCGCAGGACGTGCACTGGGAGGACAAGGGCGCGTACACCGGGCAGGTCGCGGCCTCGATGCTCATCGGAGCAGCGATCGGCTCCATCGTGGGGCACTCCGAGGTGCGCCGCGATCTCGGTGACGACGACACGCGGGTGGCGCGGAAGCTCGCGCGTGCGATCGCCGCGGGACTGAGAGTCGTCCTCTGCGTCGGCGAGAGCGAGGCGCAGTACCTCGCGGGCGATACGGAGGCCGTGATCGCCCGGCAGGTCGTGGCGGACATCGCGCCGCTGCGCGCGGATCGCGAGCGTGCGACGCAGCTCGCCATCGCGTACGAGCCGATCTGGGCGATCGGCACGGGACGTCCGGCTACCGGCGCACACGCGGCGGCTGCCGCCCGCGTGATCCGCCGCTCGCTGGACAGCGCGGGCCTTTCCGGTGACCGCACGCAGATCCTGTACGGCGGGAGCGTCACCGAGGCGAACGCGAAGGAGTTCTCTGCCGCGTATGGCATCGACGGAGCGCTCGTCGGCGGAGCGTCCCTCAAGGCCGAGGAGTTCGGAGCGATCGTGCGAGCCTTCGCGTGACGCCGGCCTACCGCCCGGTCGTGCTGTGCGTGCTCGACGGGTGGGGGATCGCGCCCGACGGACCGGGCAACGCCGTGACTCGGGCGACGACCCCGCGGCTCGACGCACTGTTCGCGCGCTACCCGCATGCGAAGCTCGCGGCCAGCGGCCGCGACGTCGGTTTGCCCGACGGTGTCATGGGGAACAGCGAGGTCGGGCACCTCACGTTGGGTGCCGGGTACGTCAGCTACCAGGAGCTCGTGCGGATCAACGATGCGATCGACGACGGGACGTTCTTCGAAAATGCCGCGCTGCGGCAGGCGTGTGCCGCCGTCCGCGAGCGGGGAACGCTTCATCTCATGGGCCTCATCTCGACGGGAGGCGTGCATGCCGACATGAAGCACCTCGCCGCTCTCATCGAGCTCGCGAAGCGCGAGCGCGTCGCGCGGATCGCGGTCCACGCGTTCCTCGACGGTCGCGACATGCCGCCGCGGAGCGCGCGCGAGCTCCTCCAGCGGATCGACGCTCCGATCGCGACCGTGCACGGCCGCTACTACCCGATGGACCGTGACAAGCGGTGGGACCGCACGCAGCTCGCGTACGACGCCATCGTCGATGCGGCGGGACCGCGGTGCGACAGCGCGACCAGTGCGCTGGTTCGGTGCTACGAGGATCCCGCGTGTGGTGATGAGCTGATGCGGCCGCACGTCGTCCGTGACGGCGCCCCGCTGCAGGACGGGGACGCCGCTGTCTTCTTCAATTTCCGTCCCGATCGCGCACGCCAGCTCACGTGGGCGCTCATGCAGAAGGAATTCGACGGCTTCCCGCGCAAGAGCGTTCGGCGGGACCTGACGTTCGTGACGCTGACCGAATACAAGGTCGCGACCCCCGGAGTGAGAGTGGCGTTCGCGCCGGCCGAGCTCGTGCCCATGGCGCGGGTCCTCTCCGAGGCCGGCCTGAAGCAATTCCACACCGCGGAGACCGAGAAGTACGCGCACGTGACGTACTTCTTCAACGGCGGCCACGAGCCGCCGTTCCCGGGCGAGGATCGCGAGCTCGTACCGTCCCTGAAGGTCGCGACGTACGACCTCCAGCCCGAGATGAGCGCGGCTGGCGTCGCGGACACTCTTGTGAAGGCGATCGAGCGCCGCAGCTACGACTTCGCGATCGTGAATTTCGCGAACCCGGATATGGTCGGGCACACCGGCGATTTCGAGGCGACGCGAGTGGCGATGGCGGCGACCGACGCCGCGGTCGGGCGCGTCGTGG
>JANNHF010000171.1:0-12457 GCA_031404235.1 Chloroflexota bacterium | reverse complement strand
CCCGCAGCTTGTCGGCGATCTCCGTCGGCATGCGCTCGGCGTCAGGGTCACCAGTTGCGGCCTCGGTGATGGTCGCGCCGTCGAGGTCGACCAGCTCAACGAGATCCTCTTCCTCCTCGCCCTCCGCGGCGACCTCGAGAGATTCTTCCAGCGAGCGCCGCACGTCGATGGGCCGCTCGATCTGCTTCTTCGGCCGGCGCCACGGCATCAGTGGACCCCCACGGTCGCCGGCTCGCCGGCCTCGAAGGCGACATCGCCGAGCGCGAACACCGGACCTTCGCGGCAGACGCGCGCGTTGCCTTCGGACGTCACGACGACGCACGCGCGGCAGACGCCCATCGCGCAGCCCATGTGCTGCTCGACCGCGATCTGCGCTTCGAGCAGGGTGCGCCGGCCGGGGAACGTCGCGGCGGCGTGCTCCGCGCCGTCGCGAAGACGCCCCAGCGCCGCCAGCATCGCCCACGGTCCGCAGGCCAGGAGCTGATCGGCCCACGCGATCATCCCCGGGAGCACGTCCGTCACGCGGCCACGTGTCCCGAAGCTACCGTCGTCCGTCGTCGTCACGTACTCGACGCCCGCCGGCAGGCGGTCCGACGGCCACAGGAACGCGACGGAGCGACCACCCATCACGAGTGTCACGTTACGCCGCGGCGCCTCCTGCTCGGCGATCACCCGCATCGGCGCGATGCCGGTGCCGCCCGCGACGAGAAGCAGATTCCGCGTGTCGCGCCGCACGACGAACGACGTGCCGAGCGGGCCGAGGAGATCGAGCAAGTCGCCCGGACGGCGCTCCGCGATCCACTCTCCGCCGGTGCCCAGGGGCTTGACGATGAGCTCGATCTCGCCGGCGCGACGATCGATACCGCAGAACGAATAGGGACGGCGCAACAGGGGATCCCAGCCAACGCCCGGGCGCACGTGAACGAACTGTCCGGCATGCGCCTGAGCCGCGATCTCGGGCGAGTGGACCGCAAGGAGCGTCCCAAGATCGCCGATCCGCGTGTTGGCCACGACTCGGCCTTTGTCCAGCAGCACGGTGCAAGTCTCGCAGACGGAACGGGGGCGCCGACGGAGCCGCGGATCGGGCTGATCGAGCGGAGGGGTCCGGTCACAGGGCGCGATGGTTACGTGCCGAGCGGCACGCCCACGGAGAACGTGTAGCCGTCGGGGTCTTCGATCAGGCAATCGCGCCAGCCGTGCGGCGGCCAGTCCTTCGCGGGCGCGAGCACGGCGTGCCCGGCGGCGCGTGCGCGGCGCTCGGTCTCGTCGGGATCGAGGCCCATCAGTCGGATCTCCACGCCGAAACCACGCTTCTCCGCGCCACGGAGGCGCGAGCCCCATGGCTGGCGGCTGTAGGTGCGGTCCGCGTGAAGCTGGATCGTCGCGCCGTCGCGCTCGAGCGCCGCGTAATCCGCGGTCTGATGGAGGGCGCGGAAGCCCAGGACCTCGGTATAGAAAGGAGTACTGCGTGCGACGTCCCGGACGATCAGGTTGAGCGACAGCCCAGCGAGCGTGCGGCCGTACTCGTCCGCGTTCATGAACGGTCGGCTCATGCGCTCATTCACGAAGGCTCGGGAACGGTCTCCCCAAGGGCTCGACGGACAGCCCGGCTGACGGCATCAAGCACAGCGGCGGACACCGGAGCGCCCCACGGTCCGCGAGAGAGGAATTCTCGGTCGAGCGTGGTGAGCTCCTCGCAGAAGAGCACGCTGTCCTTCTTGACGCCGCCTGCGCCCCGAGCCAGGGGCACATGCGTCGGACCGGCCGCGCCCTGCGAGAAGATCGGCACGACCATCAGATCGTCGGCTATCCGATTGCGGACGTCCGCCGAGACGACCAATGCCGGTCGAGGTTGATGGGGATCGTCGGGTTGCCCGGGAATTCGCACTGACCAGATCTCACCTCGACCTGGCGCCGTGCTCACTTGCGGCCCGCGCTGGGACGGCGCGCAGCTGCCTGGCGCACGCGCCGCCAATCAGCGCGCTCCGAGGAGTAGTGGGATGCGTCCTCCCTGAGCTGACGCTCCATTGCCCGCTCCTGCTCGCGCTCGTGCCAGAGTCGCAATGCGTCGTCGATGACCGCGCTTCGGTCCAGGCCCGGGTTGTCCGTCACGTACGCGTCCACCACAGAGACGAGGTCGGGATCCAGCGTGGCGCCGACTTTGACTCGCCGCCTCTTGGTAGACATTGTGTCTGACATCCTATCGGACATCTCAGGCGGCGCGCGACCGCCTAGACGCGGTTCGCCGCCCACCAGAGCGGAATCGTCAGGCCGAGGAGGGCCGCGCCGACCAGCAGCGCCGGGGCGGCACCGGTCGCGGCGAGCACGCCACCGAGCAGCGCGCCACCCGCCGCTCCCGCGTCCTGCCAGGTGTGCAGCGCGGCGAGGATGCGCGGCCGATCGTGGTCGCCGGAGCGGCGCGACACGGCGAGCTCGACGGCGATCGTCGCGGTCAGGCCGTTCACGAAGGCACAGCCGCCGATCACGACGAAGAGCATCGCGTCGAGGCGCAGCAGGGCGAGAAGCGCTACCGAACTGAGCGACACCACGGTGGAGATCACGAAGGCCGCGCCCGCCGAGCGATCGCTCCAGCGCCCCGCGATCGGGGTCCACAGCACCTGCGCGACCCGCTGGGTGAGCAGGAAGGCGGCGGCGACGAACGTCGCGGGCACGACGGCAGCGAACATCGGCGCGCCGTCATGGAACAGCTCGTCCACGCGGAAGCCACCGGCGGCGACGAGGATGCCCGCGTACAGACCGAGCTGGACGGTCGCGATGACGAAAAGCGCGAGCAGTCGCGGCTCCCATACGGACGCTGGAACGTGCCCCTCCTCTGGCACGCGCACGCGGCGCCGCCAGCTAGAGGCGAGATACGCCGGGCCGATCCCCGCAGCGAGCGTGACTGCCGCCGCGATGACGCACGCGCCGGTCCACCCGACACTCTCGATCGCGAACGGCGCGAACACCGCGCCGGCGAAGTAGCCGAGACCCCAGACCGCACGCGTGTTGCCGATGCGGCGGCCCGCATGCGACGCGGCATCCTCGAGCGCCGCGAGGAACGAACCGAGCCGCAGCAGCGAATAGCAGGACCCCCACAGCAATCGGCCGATCAGGAAGACCGCGAGCGCGGCGGGCAGCGCGTACATCGCCGTCGACACCGCGCTGAGGACGAGCGCGACGAGGATCAGCGCGCCCGCGGGAAAGCGCTCGTACAGGCGAGCAGCGAGCGGGTTCGTGAGGAGCCGCACCCAACGGTTGAGCGACAGGATCACGCCGACCATCGGTCGCGAGATGCCGAGCGACGCCGCGCTCACCGGCAGGACGGTGTACAGGAGCGTGTCACCGAGCAGCGAAGCGGAGACGACCAGCGCGGTCGCGAGCGCGGGCGCCTCGCGGTGCGCCGGCGCCACGGCGGTTCGGCTCAGTCGGCGGCCGCCACGGCCACTGGCGCCCGATATTCCGCGAGCGGCGCGACCGAATAGGTGACCGCGCTCGCGCGCAATGCCGTCACCACCGCGAGTGCCGTGTCGAGCGAGGTGAGGCACGGCACGCGCGCCTCGACGGCGGCGCGCCGGATGAGGAAGCCATCCCGGTCCACGGCCTTGCCGAGCGTCGGCGTGTTGACGACCGCGGCGCAGCGACCCGAGCGCACGACACGGAGGATCTCGTCGTCCCCGTCCGAGAGCTTGCCCACTTCGCGCACGTCGATCCCGAGTGACCGGATGAGGGCGGCCGTCCCGCTCGTCGCGACGAGCTCGTAGCCCAGCCAGTGGAAGCCTTCGACGATCTGAACGACCTCCTGTTTGTCCTTGTCCGCGACGGTGATGAGCACGCTGCCGCTGGAGGCGGGCGCGAGCCCCGCCGCGACGAGCGATTTCCACAGCGCGGGCGCGAACGTGCGATCGATGCCCATCACCTCGCCGGTGCTCTTCATCTCCGGTCCGAGGTAGGTGTCGACGTCGAGCAGCTTGGCCATCGAGAAGACCGGCGCCTTGAGCGCGACCAGGTCGCCCGTCGGCCAAAGGCCGTCTTCACGGGCGTATCCCTCGGCTGCGAGGGTCGAGCCGAGCGAGATCGCGACGGCGAGCCGGACAAGAGGCACGCCCGTGACCTTGGTCAGGAACGGCACGGTGCGGCTGGACCGCGGATTCACCTCGAGCACCCAGACCCGCCCCTCCTCGACGATGAACTGGATGTTGAGGAGGCCCTTCACCGGAAGCGCGGCGGCGATCTGCCGCGTCAGCTCGACGACACGGTCGCGCTCGCTCGGCAGCAGATTCTGCGTGGGATACACGGCATAGCTGTCGCCCGAGTGCACGCCGGCACGCTCGATGTGCTCCATGATCCCCGCGACGAGCGTCTCGCGGCCGTCGCTGACGGCGTCGACCTCGACCTCCTTGCCGCGCAGGTACTTGTCGACGAGGACGCGACCCGTGCCTGCTTCGAGGGCTGATCGGAAGTAGCGCTCGAGATCGTCGTCGCTGTAGGCGATCTCCATGCCACGACCACCGAGCACGTAGCTGGGGCGAACGAGGACCGGATAGCCGACCTCAGCGGCGATGACCCGCGCCTCGACGAACGACTCGGCCGTTCCGCCCGGCGGTTGCGGGATGCCGAGCGCGTCCGCGAACTCGTGGAATCTCCGTCGGTCCTCGGCCAACCCGATGGCGTCGGCCGACGTTCCGGCGATCTCGCCGCCGATGCTTTCGATGCGCTCGGCGAGATTGAGGGCCGTCTGTCCACCGAACTGCGTGAACACGGCCACGCGGCCGAGCGCTGACGGCTCGGCATCCGCGCCCATTCCCTCGTTTTCGATCACCGCGGCGATCGACTCTTCGTCGAGCGGTTCGAAATACAGGCGGCTCGATTCGTCGAAGTCGGTCGAAACTGTTTCGGGATTCGAGTTCACGACGATCGATGCCACACCAAGGTCACGGAGCGCGCCGGCGGCCTGGACGCAACAGCAATCGAACTCGATGCCTTGTCCGATGCGGATCGGACCTGAGCCGAGGATGATCGCCTTCCTCCCGGGTAGTGGTTCGGCTTCGTTCTCGGTCTCGTACGTTGAATAGAAGTACGGCGTCACTGCCTCGAACTCCGCTGCGCAGGTGTCGACCATCTTGTAGACCGGACGGATCCCCCACTGATCGCGAAGCCGGCGAACGTCGGCGGGGAGGATGCCCGCGAGCGTCGCGATGTCGGTATCGGCGAAGCCGAGCCGCTTCGCCCGTCGGAGCAGCGACGGCGTCGGCGTCTTTCCCTGAAGCTCGTCTTCGGCGAAGCGCACGATCGTCGCGAGCTTGCGGAGGAACCAGCGGTCGATCTTCGTTCGCTCGTGCACCTCCTCCACGGTCGCTCCGCGGCGCAGCGCGGCGAACAGACGCCAGAGCCGATCGTCGGTCGCGCCCCCCGACAGGAATCGATCCAGGAACGGCACTCGCTCCGCGACATCGGCCCAGGACGGCGCTTCCCACAGCAGCCCCTGACCCTTCACCTCGAGCGAGCGAAGCGCCTTCTGCATTGCCGCCTCGAAGGTACGGTCGATCGCCATGACCTCACCGGTCGCCTTCATCTGCGTCCCGAGCGAGCGATCGGCGCCGGGGAACTTGTCGAACGGCCAGCGCGGGATCTTCACGACGACGTAGTCGAGTGCCGGCTCGAAGGCGGCCGAGGTCCGTTTCGTTACCGCATTGCGGATCTCGTGCAGCCGCTTGCCGATGGCGATCTTCGCCGCGACGCGGGCGATCGGATAACCCGTCGCCTTTGACGCCAGCGCGGACGACCGCGACACGCGCGGGTTCACCTCGATGACGAAGTACGGGACCTGCGCATCTGGATCGGCCGAGGGCGCGCGCTCGGGGTGGAGCGCGAACTGCACGTTGCAGCCGCCCTCGATGCCGAGCGCGCGGATGATGCGCAGCGCCGAGCTGCGCAGCATCTGGTACTCCTTGTCGGTCAGTGTCTGGGACGGCGCGACGACGATGGAGTCGCCGGTGTGCACGCCCATCGGGTCGAGGTTCTCCATGTTGCAGACCGTGATGCACGTGTCCCCCGCGTCGCGCATGACCTCGTACTCGATCTCTTTCCAGCCGGCGAGCGAACGCTCGACGAGCACCTGGCCGATCGGCGACGCGGCGATCCCGCGCGTGCATCGAAGGATCAGCTCGTCACGACTCGTCGCGAATCCGCCGCCCGTGCCGCCGAGCGTGTATGCAGGACGCACGACGAGCGGGAACCCGACGCGGTCCGCGAACGCGACGGCCTCGTCGACGCCGTGGACCGTGAGCGATTCCGGGACAGGCTCGCCGAGGCCGATGAGCAGCTGCTTGAAGGCCTCACGATCCTCGGCCTGCTGGATCGCGGACAACGGCGTTCCCAACAGACGCACGCCGTAGCGCTCGAGCACCCCCGCCTCAGCCAGGGCCACCGCGAGGTTCAGGCCGGTCTGTCCACCAAGGGTAGGCAGCAGGCCGTCGGGCCGCTCCCTCGCGATGACGCGCTCGAGCACTTCGACGGTGAGCGGCTCGATATAGGTGATGTCGGCCACTCCGGGGTCGGTCATGATCGTCGCGGGATTGGAGTTCACGAGCACCGTCTCGATGCCCTCTTCACGCAGCGCGCGGCAGGCTTGCGATCCCGCGTAATCGAACTCCGCGGCCTGCCCGATCGTGATCGGTCCGGACCCGATGATCAGGACCTTCATGCCCATGTCTTTCGAGACCGCAGGGCGGCGCGCACGAGCGCAGCTACGTCAGGCATCGGCGATCCGTCTACGACGCTCACTTGCGCGCGACCGCCTCGCGGACATCCGCGAGGAACCGATCGAACACCGGCTCGTTGTCACGCGGACCCGGAGCGCCTTCGGGGTGGTACTGATACGTGCGGATCGGAAGCGTGCGGTGCCCAAGACCCTCGACCGAGCCGTCATTGAGGTTCCGCGCGCTGACGTAGAAGTCGCTGCCGGTCGGGATCGAGCTCTCGTCGAGGCGGAACTCATGGTTCTGGCTGGTGATGACCACTCTGCCGGTGTCAGCGTCCTGTACCGGGTGGTTCGCGCCGTGATGCCCGAATGGCAGTCGTGACGTCGTCGCCCCGATGGCACGACCGATCAGCTGGTGGCCAAGGCAGATGCCGAGGATCGGCACCGGCCGCGCCGTCCCGCGCTGCGAGACCGCGTCGAGAAGCAGCTTCACGTTGTGCGCGATCAGCGGGATCGCCGCCGGATCGCCCGGCCCGTTGCTGATGACGATGCCCTCGGGTGACCACGACAGGACGTCGCGCGCGCTCGCGGTCGCGGAGAACACCCTCACGGTCGCGCCGCGGCCGGTGAGGCACCGGATCTGATTCTCCTTGACGCCTGTATCCAGCAGCGCGACCCTCGGACCGCTGCCGACCTGTCGGCCGACGCCGCTCGCCTCGACCACGAGCGGTCGCGCCCCCAGGGGTGCGGACGCGCGCGCCTTGGCCACGGCCTCTTGCTCGACACCTCGGTCGTGCGCAAGATCGGGCGGCACCTGCAGCAGGGCCCCGCGGAGGGTGCCCTTCGAGCGAAGGCGGCGCACCAGCGCGCGGGTGTCGACGCCGGAGATCCCGGGAACACCGTACTGGCGCAGGTAGGCGTCGAGGTCGACGGTGTCTTCGCGGCACGTCGAGTTCAGCTCGCGGACCACCAGAGCTTCGACCCATGGCCGGCGAGACTCGGCGGCGCGTTCGAACGTGCCGTAATTGCCGATCAAGGGATACGTCAGCACGACGAGTTGGCCGTTGTACGACGCGTCCGAGGCGATCTCCTGGTATCCCGTCATCGCCGTATTGAAGACGACCTCGCCCGACGCGGCGGATGCGTCACCGAACGCCTCCCCCCACCACGCGGTGCCGTCCTCGAGCGCCAATACCGCCGCCCTGGTCATCGGTGCATAACTATACGTTTCTGATGCATAAAGATGCAACTGTGCCTCGGCGAGAAATCGCTCAGCGAGAGCCGACCGGCGTCGCGCCACGCAGACCTCCCTGATAGCGCGCTTCCCCACCAACGACCGCGTAGACGACTCGCCCTCGGAGCGTCTTCCCGAGCAGCGGAGTGTTCTTCCCCATCGAAACGAGCGACTCGGCCGTCACTGTCCATTCCGCATCCGGATCGATCGCGATCCAGTCGTCTTCACGAAGCGGGATCCCGAGCACGCGCGCTGGACCGTCGGTGAGGGCACGAATCACCGTGTCGCGATCGGACCATCCCGCCGCGATACCGCCGAGCAGCAGCGAGATCGCGGTCTCAAGCCCGCTGATGCCGAACGCCGCTTGATCGAACTCGACGTCCTTGCGAACTGACGCATGGGGAGCGTGATCGGTCGCGATCGCGTCGACCGTGCCGTCGACCAAACCGTCCCAAAGAGCGCGCACGTCACTCAAGGACCTCAGCGGCGGATTCACCTTGGTCGCGGAGTCGTAGGGCGTCGCAGAGGGAGCGGGAGCCCCCTCGAGCGAGAGCCGAAACCGCGACGGCGGCGCAAGGTTCGCCGAGGAAACGGAAGCGGGCCCGATTCGAGCGAGAGGGGGCTCACGCTCCCACGCCAACGCCCGGGAACCCGCGACCCAGTCATCCGTCATCGCGAGGTGGTGCGGAGTGACGTCGCAAGTGATGCGGATCCCCCTCGCCTTCGCATTGCGGATCGACGCGATCGCACCGCGCGTGGAGATATGCGTTAGATGGAGTCGAGCTCCGCTCATTTCGGCGAGCGCGATGTCTCGAGCGACAGCGGTCTCTTCAGCCGCGCTCGGCATGCCTGGCAGTCCGAGCCGTGCGGATACGAACCCTTCGTGCATGACACCAGTTCCTGAGAGCTTCATATCCTGGGCGTGCTCGATAACCAAGAGGTCCTTGGTCCGCGCGTACTCCAGTGCGTGTCGGAACAGCCGTGCATCGCCGACCGGAGCTCCGTCATCCGAGAACGCAACTGCGCCAGCGGCCGAGAGCTCCATGAGGTCCGCGAGCTCGCGTCCCGCGCGCCCGCGCGTGATCGTCGCGATCGGGAGCACGCGTGATCCGCCGGCGGCACTCGCGCGAGCGATGACTTCGGCGACGAGGCCGGGCGAGTCGATCGCCGGCTGGGTGTTCGGCATGGCGCAGATGGTCGTGAAACCGCCGTGCAGGGCCGCGCGGGCGCCCGACCCGATCGTCTCCGAGTCTTCGAAACCCGGCTCGCGGAGATGCGCGTGAAGGTCGATGAAGCCGGGCGTGATCACGTACCCTCGCGCCTCGAGCTCCTCGCGACGCATCAGCTCGCCTCCAGGGTTGGCGTCCCGACAAGCAGGTAGAGCAGGGCCATCCGCACCGCGACCCCGTTCGTGACCTGCCGCTCGACCAGCGATCGCGCCCCATGCGCCACCGCGGCGTCGATCTCGACCCCTTCGTTCATCGGACCGGGATGCATGACCGGCGCACCCGGCCGCATCCGCGCAACGCGCGCCTCGGTGAGCCCCCAGACGCGCGTGTATTCGCGGAGAGATGGCAGGAGGCCACCTTCCTGCCGCTCCTTCTGCAGGCGGAGCGCGATCACCGCGTCCGCGCCGTCGAGGGCACGGTCAAGATCCGGCTCATACGTCGTGCCGGCCGGTGGCTGTCCGCATCGCCAGGCGCTGGGCATGAGCGTGGGCGGCCCGGAGAGCGTGACCGTCGCGCCCAGCGGGACGAGGGTGTTGATGTCGGATCGCGCAACGCGGCTGTGCACCACGTCGCCAACGATCACGATGCGTTTCTTCGCGAGGTCACCCAAAGCACCCCTCAGGGTGTAGGCGTCGAGCAGGCCCTGCGTCGGATGCGCGTGCCAGCCGTCGCCGGCGTTGATGACCGCCGCGTCGGTGCGCTCGGACACGAAGTACGGCGCACCGGATGAGCTGTGGCGCATGACGACGACGTCGCCGCCGAGCGCCTGCAGCGTGCGCACCGTGTCGTAGAGGGACTCGCCCTTCTCCACCGATGAGCCACTGGCCGAGATGTTCACCACGTCGGCCGACAGCGTGCGTGCGGCAAGCTCGAACGAGACGCGCGTCCGCGTCGAGGACTCGGCGAAGAACAGCACCACCGTGCGCCCGCGGAGCGGCGGGGCGCGCCGCACCGGTCGCGAAAGGACCTCGACCATCGCACCGGTGGTTTCCAGCACGGCTTCGATCTCCTCCGTCGCCCAGTCGTCCGTGTCGAGGACGTGCCGCCGGGACCACCTCATGCGCTCACCCGCTCGCGCGCTATGAGCTCGACTTCGTCGCGGCCGTCAACTTCGGTGAGGTGGACGCGGATGTCGTCCGAAGGCTTCGTCGGCACGTTCTTGCCAACGAAGTCAGCGCGGATCGGAAGCTCGCGATGGCCGCGGTCGACGAGCACCGCCAGGCGGATGGCGCGAGGACGTCCGTAGTCGACGAGGGCGTCCAAGGCCGCGCGGATGGTGCGACCGGTGAAGAGCACGTCGTCCACGAGCACGACGACCTTGTCGTCGACCGAGAAATCGAGCGCGGACTCGCGGACGATCGGTGCGTATCCGATGCGCGTGAGATCGTCTCGGTAGAGCGTGATGTCCAGCGAACCGAGCGGCACGGCGGCGTTCTCGTGCGAGCGGATCGCGTCACGCAGACGCGTGGCCAGGACGTCGCCACGCGAGCGGATGCCGACGATGGCAAGCCGGGAGAGGTCTCGGTCGCGTTCGACGATCTCATGCGCGATCCGGGCGATGGCGCGACGGACGTCGTCGGCGCCGAGCAGCACGGTCAGGCCTGACTCCTTCCCGGCCTCACAGGACCGGTCGTTAAAGGGTTGACGCTGACGTGGAGTGTATTCGCGCGGCGCCGTGGCGCGCCAGGGCTAGCCGACGCGGAGGATCGCTACCTGGCCTTGCAGTCCCTTGTAGTTCACGACGAACGGGTAGTTCCCGGGGATCGGAGCGCCGGCCATGTTCATGGTGAGGCGTCCGTTCGGATCGAGCGTTCCCGAAGTGGTCTTCGATCCGCCGGTGCTCGCGTTGCCGAAGCTGACGAGGAACGTGCCCGTCCCGGGCGTGTTGTTCGCGTTCCGGACCGTGAAGGTCACGGTGAACGGCGTTCCGATGTTCACACGCGCGGGACCGCTGTACGCGACGACACTTCCGTCCGACAGCGTGATCGACGTTCCCACCGGCGGAGCGACCGTCGGGACGGGCGTGCGCACCGGCGCCTGCGTCGGCACTGGCGTGCCACCCGGCCGCTGCGTTGGAGCGGGTGTTTCAGCTCCCGGCGTAGGGCTCGGTTGGTCCGAGACCGCGACCGGCGCGGACGGGTTCGCTGCGACGCCAGGAGCGTTCGTCGGCGCCGCGCTCGCGCTCGGCGTGTTCTGCGTGCCGGCAACGACGGCGGCCGCTCCACCACCAACGATGAGCAGCACCAGGACGACCGCGAACAGGGGCGCGGGGCTTCCCCTTTTGACCTTCGCGGTCGGCGGCGCCACGCGATCGGGGACCTTGTACGCGCCCTGCCACTGCGCCGCGAGCTCACGGCCACGCGGCGCGAGGACGGTCGCGATCCATTCCTTGCCATCGGGATCGAAGAAGTACGTCTGGATCGCGTGAACGTCCGGAGGGACCGGCGGCGTGGTCATCTCTGGTCCACGTTCGTGGATCCAGCGCGCGTCCACCGGGTTCCAGGTGAAGACCGAATGCTCCTGTGCCACGAGTGCATTATCCGTTCGCTGCGGTAGCGTCTTCGTATATGCGACCTCTCCTGGCTGTACTTGTGGTGCTCGCTTTTGCGGTGATCGCCGTCGCCTCTACGGCGGCGGGAACAGCCTCGAGAGCCCCTGCGGAGGCCGTAAATACGGCACCGCGCGCAACCGCCGACCCCGCGGACCTCTCGCGCGTCGAGCTCGATCACGCAGTGGGAAGTTCCCCCGGTCAGGGGAGGGGGATATCCCCCGTCGTCCGAGGGCTGCTGCTCCCGATCGAAGGTGCCGAGATCGCGGCAGCGCCGGAGCTCCTGCCCAACTCACCGCGCGAGTACCGCGCCGGCTGGCACGAAGGGATCGACTTCCCCGCGGACCACGGCACGCCGGTGCGCGCCGCGGCGGCGGGGAGGGTCGTTCGTGTGGACCGCGAGTTCGCCGACTGGGACACCGAACGGCAGAACGCCGCGCTCGAAGCCGCGATCGCCATGGGATACACACCCGATGAGACGCTTGACCGCATCCGCGGACGCCAGGTGTGGATCGACCACGGACGGCACGTCGTGACGCGCTACGCGCACCTCGACGCGGTCGCGAATCTCTACGTTGGCGAGATGGTGACGCGCGCGCAGGTGATCGGCACGGTCGGAAGCTCCGGATTCGAGGAGGGCGGACCGCACCTGCACCTCGAGATCCGTGTGGGCGACGACTATCTCGGCGACTGGCTCGAGGGCGAGGAGCTGCTTCGCGTCATCACTCGATCGTTCGACTAGTCCC
>JANNHF010000170.1:0-5267 GCA_031404235.1 Chloroflexota bacterium | reverse complement strand
GACCCATACCTGCACGAGGCCGTCGCCTACGTCGAATCCGACGAGCCTGAGGGCACTGTCATCCAGGAACACCAAAAGGCGTACCGACTGCACGACCGGGTCATCCGCCCAGCGTTGGTCACGGTCGCCAGGAAGAAGGAGTAACGAACATGGCAAAGGTGATTGGCATCGACCTGGGCACCACCAACTCGGCCGCAGCCTACATGGAAGGTGGGGAGCCCACGATCATCCCGAATGCCGAAGGTGGACGGATCACGCCGTCCGTTGTCGCGTTTACCAAGAGCGGGGAGCGTCTGGTCGGCCAGGTCGCGAAGCGGCAGGCGATCACGAATCCCGAGAACACGATCTATTCGATCAAGCGCTTCATGGGGCGGCGTTTCACCGACCCCGAAGTGCAGCGATCGCTGAAGCACGTCCCGTACAAGATCCAACAGGCGGGCAACGGTGGCGTCGAGGTCGTTCTCGCGGACAGCCGCAAGCTCACAGCGCCCGAGGTCTCGGCGATGATCCTCGGCAAGCTGAAGACCGACGCCGAAGCGTTCCTCGGCGACAAGGTCACGCAGGCGGTGATCACCGTCCCCGCGTACTTCGACGACAGCCAGCGTCAGGCCACCAAGGACGCGGGCCAGATCGCTGGACTCGAGGTCCTGCGGATCATCAACGAGCCGACCGCGGCCGCGCTGGCGTATGGGCTCGACAAGAAGAAGGACGAGCTCGTCGCTGTGTATGACCTGGGTGGCGGCACGTTCGACATCTCGATCCTGCAGCTCGGTGAGGGCGTGTTCGAGGTCAAGGCCACCAACGGCGACACCCACCTGGGTGGCGACGACTTCGACGCGCGGATCATCGATTGGCTCATCGAGGAGTTCAAGAGAGACCAGGGCATCGACCTGAAGAACGACCGCATGGCCCTTCAGCGTCTGAAGGAGTCCGCGGAGAAGGCCAAGATCGAGCTCTCGAGCACGCAGCAGACCGAGATCAACCTGCCGTTCATCACGGCAGACCAGGCCGGTCCGAAGCACCTCGTCATCACGCTCACGCGCAGCAAGCTCGAGCAGCTTGTCGGGGACCTGGTCGAGAAGACCGTCGGTCCCGCCAAGAAGGCGCTGGCCGACGCGGGTGTCACACCTGACAAGATCGACGAGGTCGTCCTTGTCTGTGGCATGACGCGCATGCCGCTCGTAGTCGAGACGGTGAAGAAGCTGTTCGGCAAGGAGCCGAACAAGAGCGTGAACCCGGACGAGGTCGTGGCCATCGGTGCCGCGATCCAGGCGGGCGTGCTCAAGGGCGAGGTCAAGGACGTCCTGCTTCTCGACGTCACGCCGCTGTCGCTCGGCATCGAGACGCTCGGTGGCGTCGCCACCAAGCTCATCGAGCGCAACAGCACCATCCCGACGTCCAAGTCGCAGATCTTCACCACGGCCAGCGACGGCCAGACCCAGGTGGAGATCCACGTCGTCCAGGGCGAGCGCGAGCTCGCCGGCGATAACAAAAGCCTGGCGCGCTTCATCCTCGACGGCATCCCGCCGGCGCCGCGCGGCGTCCCGCAGGTCGAGGTGACGTTCGACATCGACGCGAACGGCATCCTCAACGTCAAGGCGAAGGACAAGGCGAGCGGCAAAGAGCAGCACGTCACGATCACGGCCTCGAGCGGCCTCAGCAAAGACGAGGTCGAGAAGCTGGTGAAGGACGCGCAAGCGCACGCTGAGGACGACCGCCGCAACGTCGAACGGATCCAGACCCGCAACGAAGCGGACACGTTCGCCTACCAGATCGAGAAGACGCTCCGCGACCTGGGCGACAAGGCTCCCGCCGACGTCAAGAAGGACGTCGAGGAGAAGATCGCCGCGCTGCGCGAGACGCTGAAAGGCGACGACACGCAGCGGATGAAGACCGCGATGGAGGACCTGCGACAGGCGTCGATGAAGATCGGCGAGGCGATGAGCCAGCAGCAACAGCAGCAGCCGTCGGACAACGGCCAGCCGCAGTCCGAGGGCGAGCCCGCGGGTGCGACGGCCGGCGACAAGAAAGACGGCGATACGATCGAGGGCGAGTTCAAGGAACAGAGCTAAGGCGTACGAGTTGGCGCGAGCGAACTCGAACGTGCGAAGAGAGGCGCCGCTGGAGGATGACTCCGCGGCGCCTCTTGCCGTCAGCCCTTGACGATGAGCACACCGATCATCCCGTAGGCCTCGTGACCCGGGAAGTGGCAGATGAACGTGTACGTGCCGGGGGCGAACGTCAGCGTTGTCGTGCGCACTGACATCGGCGGGGTCGATACCTCATCGGGTCGATCGCCGTGGACCGGCTCGGTGCCGGTGCGGTGGCGATCATGGAAACCCGAGTCCCCGATGAGCCACTCGTGGTCGATCGGGTCGTCGTTCACGATCGTGAAGGTGATCGGCACGTTCGCCGGGACCTCGATGCGGTTCGGCGCGAAGCGCGAGTAGTGGATGCGGATGCCGACCTCCGTCGGGACCGTCGTGGCCTCCGCCGCGGCGCAGGCGCTCGCCGCGGCTGCGGCGAGCGCGAGCGCCACGAGGGAACGCATTACCGGGCGGTCCGTGGGGCAAGGCGTGCGATGAGGAGCAGCGAGCCGAGCCCGGCGATCGCGAGTCCCGCGAGCATCAGCGGCTCGTTCGACGGCGACGCGGGGGTCGTTGGGTTCGCGGGAGCTTCGAGTCCTGCCGCGACGCGCGATGGCACGGTGCCGTTCGCGCTGACCGCGAGGTCGTAGGTGAGCTGGCTTGCCTTTGCGTCGATGCTGATCTTCGTCAGCCAACCCATCTCGGGGATCCATTCCATGCCCTTGTCGGAGCGCAGGTCGTCGAGCAGCGAGGCCGAGGCGGTCGCGCTGTGGTCGAGCTTCATGCCGTTCGCGAAGGGGGCGGGAAGCAGGACCGGCTTGCGATCGGTGAGGAGGTACACGTCCGCCTCGATGCGATCGTCGGCGGCCTTGCCGGTGCCGAGGATGCGCAGCGGGACCCAGGGGTTCGCGGTCGGCATCGTGATGTGGACCGGCGTGCCGTCGCCGATGTTCTGGCCCTTCGCCTTTGCCGCATCGGCGTCGAAGATCGCGGCCATGAAGATCGGGCTGCGCGCGGCGTAGAAGTCGAGGATCTCCGGTGCATCCGGCGGGAGACGGAAGCCGTGCTCGGTCGCCCAGCGTCCGACGGCCTCGCCGCCGCCCCTCAGGATGGTGATGTCGAGTGCGTCGATCTTCACCTGCATCAGGACCTGTGCGTCCTCACGCGCGGCTCCTGCCAGTGCGTCCGGGGCGAAGACCGAACGCTTCGCGAAGACCGCGGTCTCACGGATGAGGCGCTGGAGGGTCCAGTCGCCACCCTTCTCGACCAAAGTGGGAACAGCGGGGAGTGGAACGAGCGAGCCGAACTGCCCGCTGCCGCCCTGGAACTTGAACGAGGTGACGTAGTGCTCGATGCCGTCGTGATACCCCGCGAACGTGGTGGTGCGGAGCAGGTTTACCGCGCCGTTGGGGCCGATGAGGCCCGCGCAGGCGGCGGCAGGCTGGGATGTGGCGATGAGCGCGGCGACGAGGACTGCTGCGCCCGCGATGAACCGTCTCATACCGTCGTCTCCTTCCGGCTATGACCGGATGGCGGTATGACGCCAGGCCTGCTGGAAGGTTCCCCGTGCTCCTATCGCGAGCTGGATGGGTCCGGCGGCAACGCGAAGCCGATCCTGCTGCCGGTGCCCAACTAGCCCTTTGGCGAATATGCGGCGCAGAGCATCCCGAAGTAGGTCGGTGCCTCGTACGACAGGAAGTCGCCGCGCCAGCGGTCGGCGATCGCGCCGTGGAGCAACAACATCTGCCAGAAGCTGTCGGCCTTCGCCTCGGAGACGAACGCTTTGTCGAAGCGCAGCAGCTCACCGAGCGCGTCGCGCTTCACGAGCTCCACGACGCGGTCGTCGAATTCCTTCGATGCCGGGCTGAACCCATATGGTCCCTTGGGGTCATGCGCGTGTCCGTGGTCGCACGAGGCGATGAGCGCGACACGCTTGCCAGACCGATCAGCGGCCTTCCCGATCGCGCGGCCGGCCGCCACGTGCGCGTCCCATGGGAGGTCGCGCGCGGGCGCGACCATCACGATCGGCGTCGGTGGATCGGCGCGCCCGCCCATGAAGTGCAGCGGCACCTGCGTGCCCCAGTCCAGCGGGAACACCGCGGCCGCGAGGTCGTTCGCGCCGAAGCTGACCGCCGCGATCGGCACGCCCACCTCCCCAATGGCGACCGCGATCGCGATCGCGAGGTCCCGGTCCACCGGCACGCGCATCGCGATGGGCGCCGCGCCGTTCTCGAGCGTTCCCGCCATCGTGCCCGCGAGGACGACGGCCATGGCGCGCTCGACGTGGATGTTGTGCGGTGTGAGCACCACGGTCACGTCCGGTGACGCCGCGGCGAACCGGCGGCCGAGCTCCTCCATCGCGGCGCGCGTCTTCTCCGCGAGCGCGCGTTCCGCGGGCTTGCACCATTCCGCGATCGCCATGCCGCCGTGCGGCGCGATCGCCGCGAAGACGAGCGGCACCGCTCAGCTGAGGCGGGCGAGGACCATCGCGAGGATGATGAGACTGCCGATCGCGACCTGAACGCGGCCCACCGTACGGATCCGCGCCACGATGGATCCGGCTTCCGCGGCGGCGGCGGCGTCGCCCGCCGCGGCCTTCGGCCCGATCGTGAGCATCCGCCTGGTCCACGGCACGACCGTGACGCGAACGAGTACGTACAGCCCGATCGCGAGGAGCATCCCCAGGAGGATGACCACGGCCCAGCGCGAGCCGAGCGGCTGCTCGAGCTCCCGCGCCCGCCCGGACGCGAAGAGGTTCAGCACCCCCGTGACGAGGGTGAGCTCTGCGACCCGGAGGATGTAGAAGATCTGGCGCGGGGCCAGCTGCGCGATGACCGGTCCGCGCGCGGGTGGTGGTGCGGCGAGCAGAGCCGGCAGCTGGACGAACAGCGTGTAGAAGCCGCCGCCGATCCACAGGATGCCCGCGAGAACGTGCAGGAACTGGGTGGTCAGCCGGAAGAGATCAGCCATGAGCCGGGATAATGACAGGTGATGGCCTCCCGCACGGACTACTACGAGCTGCTCGGCGTGCCGCGGACCGCGACGCCGGATCAGATCCGCAGCGCGTACCGCAAGCTCGCGCGCCAGCATCACCCCGACACGAGCCCGGAATCCGACGGTGGCGAGCGCTTCAAGGCGATCACCGAGGCCTACGAAGTGCTCTCCGACGCCGAGCGGCGG
>JANNHF010000169.1:0-13112 GCA_031404235.1 Chloroflexota bacterium | reverse complement strand
CTTTGCCGGGGCCGACCACCAGCACGACACGCTCGATCCCGGACTCGGTCATCTCGGTCACGACGATCTCGATCACCGGTGTGTCCACGACGGGGATGAGCTCCTTTGGGACCGCGCGGCTGATCGGGAGGAAACGCGTGCCGAGGCCGCCGGCGGGGATGACGCCGTAGCGCACCGGCTTAAGCCCCACGGCACGCGAGCTCCCGTCGCCGGTCATCGGCGCTCGACCGACACGCTGAAGGGGACGGGCTGTGTCGTCCGCACCGCGAATCCCGTGACGGCCAGGAGCGGAGGCCGCCGATCACCCGAGGTGTCCACGTCCAGCTCAAGTGTCCCAGCGTCTACGGTGCGTCGGTCCACCGTCGTACCGCTCGCCGTGAAACGCAGCAGCTGCACGACGAACCGTTGCGAGACGAGGTTCGTCGAACGGACGAATCCCTCGGCCTTCCAGCCGTTGTCGCTCTCCGCGTCGTCGTTCAACACACCGGCGATGGAGATGTCGTCGATCGCAAATCCGTGGAGGTTGAGAGCGGCGTCGGTCACGTACTCGAAGCGCAGCTGGATCTCCTTACCCGCGTAGGCGGAAAGGTCCACCTGCTGCTGGATCCACGCCGGCGCCCTGCCGCCGCCCGAGATGCCGGTGTACCCATTCCCGAGGTTGTTCCCGTTCGGGTCGTCGTTCGTCGTAGCCGGAGCGCGGAGCGTCGTCCAATGGGCGCCGCCGTCGGTGGAGACCGCGACATAGCCGTAGTCGTAGTCCTTTTCGATCTCGTACCAGGTCCAGTACGAGAGGAGCGGCGACGTCGCGCCCCGGAGATCCACGGTCCGGGTGAGCGTGCTGTCCATCCCGTCGGCGCGATCGGACCACCACATCGCCTTGCCCGAGTGTGGATCGGTCGCTAACAGCTTGATCTGCCGGGCTCCATCGAAGTGGACCTTCATGGCGGCACGCGGCAGCTCGACGTAGCGCGCCGCGTACTCGTGGGTGCTCGAGCTCAGCGTATTGCCAAGGGTCACGCGGTCCTGGTCGGTCGGACCCGCCGGCGTCCGCGCGGCGAGGCCGTTCGGATAGCTGTACCGCGCTTCGGCGGACGATCCGATGAACGCGTTCGCCGCCGCGAAGTCCGCGAAGAGCTCCTCGAGGCCGCGCTGCCCGCGCGCACGCAGCACTGCGTCGAGATCCGCGGGCGTGTCGATGCCCCTCGACATGAAGGCGTTTATGAGCTCGTCGCCGCCGGCCTGCTGGCGCGCGAATTCGAGGAAGAGGTACGCGAGACCGTAGTGGGCCTGCGATTGCTCGAGCTCGGGCCAGTCATTGAGCTGCGTATCCGGCAGCTGCAGGAACGTCTGCGCGTGTGAGACGGGGAATCCGTTGGCCTGCTCGCAGAGCTGCGCCTGCCCCTCGTTGAACCACACCTGCGACCGCTTGCGCTTGCCGTACTGGATCATGTGGCAGAACTCGTGCGCCACGACCGAGCTCAGGTAGCTCGTGCCCGGGCGCGCGACGATCGAGTTGATGTACACCATTTCGCGCTCGGAGGAGTACTCGTTCACCCACAGTGGCAACTCGTCCGAGGAGTTGAAGTATCCGGCAGCGGCACCCGGGATCCGCGCGAGAAGGATGTTGATGCGCGGATCCGCGTCGACGCCCGGCGTCCATTCCTCCCCGTAGAGCCTGCGGTTCGTCGGGTAGACCTTGGTCTCGAAGGACATCGCGCTGACGCGCAGCTGCTCGAGGTCGAACTGAACGTCGCTCTGCACCCACCATTTGGCGTGATCGGTGATCACGCGCAGCGTCGCGGTGATCTTCGTCGGCTTCTTCGCCGCGAAGTCGTAGGTCCAGAACGGAAGCTCCGTGCCGAGGCTCTCGACCGGTGCGGACGTGCGGACCGGCTGGAACTCTGCCGCAGGCTGCCCATCCCGGCCGCGCATGCGGCGCGTGAGCGCGAAGATGTTCGCCTCGGGGAGACCCTTGGCGAGGAGCGCCGCGCTCATGTCGTCCGTGACGGGCGCCGTGCCGGTGCCGCCGGCGCTCGCGCTGGCGGCCGCGGTCGCGCTCGCGGCCGGGGTCGGCGAGCGGTCCGTAGCCGTCTGCGGCGGCACGCACGCGCCGATGATGAGAACTGTCGCGAGCAGGATGGGGAACCGGCGGAATGGGATCACAGGCGGCGGTACCCATCGGCGAGCGTGCGCACGGCGACGATTCGGCCACCGCGGTGGTAGCGCCGCGCCACGCGGCGACGGATGCCCGTCACGATCTCATAGTTGATCGTGCTGGCAGCCGTCGCGAGATCCTCCGCGCTCTGCCGCGCGCCATCCTGAGAACCGATCATCACTACCTCATCACCTTCTCGTGTCGCCGGAAGGTCTGTCACGTCAAGCATGACGAGGTCCATGCAGACACGCCCGGCGAGCGGCAGGGCCCGCCCGCCGACGAGGACGCGACCGCGACCGCCCAGCGCGCGCGGGAGGCCGTCACCGTAGCCGACCGGCACGGTCGCCACGCGACCGTCGCGCGGCAGCCGGTACTCGAGGCCGTACGAGACGCCCGTTCCTTTCGGCGCCGCCGCGACCCGAAGCACGCGCGATCGCCACTCGAGCGCAGGCCGTAGCGTGATCGCCGACTCGAGATGCGGCGCGCCGTGCAGACCATAGAGAGAGAGGCCCGGCCGGACCGCGGTGCAGCCCGGGATCGGGCCGAACGCCGCGACGCCGGAGCTCGCGGCGGCATGCACCCACCGGGGCGGCGACGGCGTCGCGCGCAGCACGTCGGCGAAAAGCGCGAGCTGCGCTCGGTCGCTGCTGACGTCCGGCTCATCCGCGGTCGCGAGATGGGTGAAGAGACCTTCGACCTCGACGTGGTCGAGGTTCCGGATCGCTGCCAGACGGGCAGGCGCCTCAGCGAAGGGCGCTCCGAGCCGTGTGAGGCCGGTGTCCACTTTGAAGTGCACGCGCACCCTCCGGCCGGCGGCCGCCGCGGCCTCGTCGTACATCCGCGCGCGCTCCAGGTCCCATACCACCAGCGCGCAGTCGGCCGCGAGAGCGGCCGCAGCTTCGGCCGGCTCCGATGCGCCGAACAGGACGAGCACGGGGGCCCGGATCCCGGCGCGTCGCAGGACCAGCGCCTCTTCGACCGTGGTGACCGCGAGCATCGCGGCGCCCGCTTCGACGAGCGTCTCGGCGACCGCCTCCACGCCGTGGCCGTACGCGTCGGCCTTCACGACCGCGATCACGTCGGCGCCGCCTCGCTTCCTCAGCGCCACGAGGTTCGCGACGAGCGCGTCCAGATCGACGTCGACACCGGTGGAGCGCAGCGGCGCGGAGAGGCTCACTTCGACAAGATCTCGCGCATCGCCCGTGGCATGGCGTCGACGATGTCTGTCGCGAGCGCGCCGGACTCACCGGTCTCCGAAGCGAGCAGCGCGCCCGCGCGCCCGTGCACCCAGACCGCCGCGGCGGCCGCGCCGAGGGTGGTGAGGCCCCGGGCGAGGAACGCGGCGATGGCGCCGCCGAGCGCATCGCCGGAGCCGCCGACACCGAGCGTCGGATTCGGGGCGTCATGCACGTAGGTGCGCTTGCCGTCGCTCACGACCGTGACCGCGCCCTTCAGCACGACGACCGCGTTCCATGCGCTCGCATAGCGCTCGGCGAACGCGACGCGCGCCGCGCCCGTGGGCACGACGCGGCCGGCGAGCCGCGCGGCCTCGCCGTCATGCGGCGTCAGTACCGTCGACCGCGGCAGCGCCGCCGTCCACTCCTCGGTCCGCGCGAGCGCGTTCAGCCCGTCGGCGTCGATCACGGTGCCCACCGTCTTCGCGTTGCGCAGGAGTGCGATGACGAAGTCGTCGGTCCCCGACGCATGCGCCAGCCCCGGGCCGATGAGCATCGCGCGGATCTTGTCGCCGAAGATGGGCGTGAGCTGAGCGGCGGCGCCCGTGGCGATGACGCCGGGCTGTGCCTCCGCGAGCGGGAAGAAGGTCAGGTTCGGATCGTGGCCGGCGACCATCTCCACCACCGAGCGCGCCGCGGCGACCGTGACGACGCCGGCGCCACACCGCGCGGCGGCGCGCGCGGCGAGCATCACCGCACCGGGGTAACGGTGGGATCCACCGACGATGAGGACGCGCCCGCGCGCTTCCTTGCCGGCGTCCGGCGGGAGCGGTCGGAGGGACGCGCGCACGATGCGCGCGCCCAGGGGCTGGCTCGGGGCCGTCAGCGCACGCCCACGGCGACCGCGACCGCCAGGTCGCGGATGTGGGAGATGCTCACCGTCAGCGGCTCGGTCAGGCCGAGCGCGCGGCGCCGCTGCTCAGCGCGGCCGTGCAGGGTCACCGTCGGCTGGCCGTACGGGGTGCGGCGGATCTCGATCTCGCGCCAGCCGACGCCACGCACACCGAGCCCCAGCACTTTTGACACGGCCTCCTTCGCCGCCCAGCGGCCGGCGAGATGGAGCACGTTGCGACGGCAATACATGCGCTCCCACTCCGTGTACACGCGCTGCAGGAAGCGCGTGTCGTGCTTCTCGAGCACGCCGCGGATGCGATGCGTCTCGATGATGTCGATGCCCACCTCGGTGGCGGTCGTCATTCGACGGTGACGGCCTTGGCGAGATTGCGCGGCTGGTCGACGTCGTTCCCGCGCCGATCGGCGATGTGATAGGCGAGGAGCTGTAGCGGGATGATCGCCAGCACGGGCTCGAGCAGCTCCTCGGTCCTTGGGATGCGGATGATCTCCTCCGCCTTGCCGTCGATCTCAGTGTCGTCGTCGTTCGCGACCGCGATCACGACTCCGGCCCGAGCGCGGACCTCCTCCATGTTCGACCGCATCTTCATGTACACCGAATCCTTCCGTGCGATCGCCACAACGGGAAGATCCTCGTCGATGAGCGCGTTCGTCCCGTGCTTCATCTCGCCGGCTGCCGTGCCCTCGGCGTGGATGTACGAGAGCTCCTTCAGCTTGAGCGCGCCCTCGAGCGCCGTGGGGTGATTCACGCCGCGGCCGAGGAAGAGGAAGTTGCGCGCGGTGTGATAGCGGTAAGCCAGGGCGCGCACCTTCGGCTCCTCGCTCAGGACGGCATCGATGAGGGTGGGCAGGTGGAACGCCTCGGCGAGGAGCCGGCGCGAGCGCTCCGCGTCGATCGTGCCGCGCCGCTGCGCGAGGTAGATCGCAAAAAGGTAGAGATCGACCAGCATCGCGGTGTAGGCCTTCGTGGAGGCGACCGCGATCTCCGGCCCGGTGTGGAGATAGATGACGTCATCCGCGACGCGGCTGGCCTCACTGCCCATCACGTTGACCATCGTGAGCAAACGGGCACCGCGCTTGCGGGCCTCCTCCATCGCGGCGAGCGTGTCCGCCGTCTCGCCGGACTGCGTGATCGAGAGGAACAGCTGGCCCTTCGTCACGACCGGCTCGCGGTAGCGGTACTCGCTGGGGATGTCGATATCGCAGGGCACGCGCGCGAGACGTTCGATCAGGATCTTCCCCACGAGCGCGGCGTGACCGGCGGTGCCGCAGCCGACGAGGGTGATCCGCGACAGACCGCGGACATAGTCGTCGGTGAGGTGCACGTTCTCGTCGAAGACGACCCGCCCCGACGCGCGCTCAACACGGCCGAGGAGCGTGTCATTGATCGCGCGTGGCTGCTCGTGGATCTCCTTGAGCATGAAGTGCTTGTAGCCGGCCTTCGCCGCGGCGACGGCGTCCCAGGTCACGGTCTGCGGCACCTTCGTGATGGGCGTCCCGTCGATACGGAAGAACTCGGCGCCGTCCTTGGTCACGACCGCGACGTCGCCCGCCTCGAGGAAGACGACCTTACGTGTGTGCTCAAGGAGGGCGGGCATATCAGACGCGATGAAGCTCTCGCCGTCGCCGAAGCCGACGATCACACCGCCAGCGCTCGCGATGCGCGCGGCGACGATCTTCCCCGGATCCCGAGACGAGATGAAGGCGAGCGCCGCCGCGCCCTCGAGGCGTGGCAGCACGGCGAGCGCGGCGGCCTGGAGTGTCCGTCCCTGCGCGAGCTCGTCTTCGAGCAGATGCACGACGACCTCCGTGTCGGTCTCGCTCGTGAAGCGGTGGCCCTTCGCAACGAGCGGCGCCTTCAGCTCCTCGAAGTTCTCGATGATCCCGTTGTGGATGACCGCCGTCACGCCGCCGCAGTCGACGTGTGGATGCGCGTTCTGCTCGTTCGGGCGCCCATGTGTGGCCCACCGCGTGTGGCCGATGCCGGTGTGGCCGGCCAAGGGGCGCGCAGAGACGATCGCCGCCAGGTTGTCGAGCTTGCCCTCCGCGCGCATCACTTCGAGCGTGCCGTTCTGTTGCACCGCGACGCCCGCGGAGTCGTAGCCGCGGTACTCGAGGCGCCGCAGGCCGCCCATGAGGAGCGGCAGGGCCTCGCGAGGGCCCACGTAGCCGACGATCCCGCACATCCCTTTAGCTGAGCTCCTTCTGCGCGACCTCGGCCAGGCGCGCGGCCGTCCTCGTCGCCATGCCCGCGTCCCGCGCTTCGACGGTGATCCGCAGCACGGGTTCGGTGCCTGAGGGCCGCACCAGCAGCCTACCTGTCGTCCCCAGCGCCTCCGTGGCCTCCTTCACGGCCGCGACGAATCGGGCGCTGGACTCCCACTCCGCACGGCGTGTGGCCTTCACGTTCTCTGTCACCTGCGGCCAGCGTTCCATGTCAGCGGCCAGCTCTGCGAGCGGTCGTCCCTCTGCTCGGATGAGCTGCATGACCTCGAGGGCGGTGAGGATCCCGTCGCCCGTCGTGTGATAGCTGCGGAAGATCACGTGACCCGACGGCTCGCCGCCGAAGAGCGCCCCGGTGCGCTCCATCTCTTCCCACACGTAGCGGTCGCCCACCTTCGTGCGCGCCAGGCGAATGCCATCGCGCGCGAGCGTGGCCTCGAGGCCGCCGTTCGACATGACAGTGCCGACGACCAGCTTCGGCTCCAGCTTGCCGTGGCGTGCGAAGTGCCGGGCGGCCAGGGCGAGCACGAAATCGCCGTCGTGCACGACGCCGCGCGCGTCCACGGTCATGACGCGGTCGCCGTCGCCGTCGAACGCGAAGCCGATGTCCGCCTTGCGGTCTACGACGGCTCGCTGGAGCGCCTCGGGCTGCGTCGCGCCGCATCCGGCGTTGATGTTCGCTCCGTCCGGCGTGTCGAACAGGGTCAGCACCTCGGCCCCGGTTTGGGCGAATACCGACGGCGCGACGCGGTAGCTCGCGCCGTTCGCGCAGTCGAGGACGATGCGTGCGCCCTCGAGCCTCGGCGCGAGCGAGACGAGGAAGTCCTCGTATTCCTTCACGAGGCCGCGGGAATCCCCGACCAGGCCGATGCCGCCTTCCGTCGGGCGCGGCAGCGTATCGTCGCCGCCCATCGCGGCCTCGATCTGGTCTTCGGTCGCGTCGGGCAGCTTCAGGCCGCCGTGGTCGAAGAACTTGATGCCGTTGTCGGGCGCGGGATTGTGCGAGGCGCTGATCACCGCTCCCGCGACGAAGTCACCGCTGCGCGCGAGGTATGCGAGACCCGGCGTCGGGATGTGGCCGACGAGGCGGACCTCCATGCCGACCGAGCACAGTCCCGCCGCCAGCGCGCTTTCGAGCATGCGCCCGCTCCGCCGTGTGTCCCGGCCAACGACGACGCGGTGCCCCGCTCCTCCGAGCACGTGCCCGGCGGCACGGCCTAACCGGAGAGCGAGCTCGGGCGTGAGGTCTTTGTTCGCCACCCCGCGCACGCCATCGGTACCAAAGAGACGCGTCACCTCGTACGTATCGTGAGCGTGACGCGCGTGGGCTGAACGGT
Source organism: Chloroflexota bacterium (assembly GCA_031404235.1). GTDB lineage: Bacteria > Chloroflexota > Limnocylindria > P2-11E > P2-11E > CF-39. The sequence goes on along the minus strand of JANNHF010000169.1, from coordinate 5,310 downwards.
CTGCACGCTCACTCCAGAGGGCACGCGGACGGTCACGTCAAGGGTGTACGTGCCCGGTCCACGCCCCCCGGCATCGACCGTGGCGAGGACCTGGCCGGGCGGCAGGTTGGAGAGGGTGGGCACCGGGCCCGCGACGAGCACGCCGACGCTCGAAATGTCGAGCTCGCCGATCTGATTTGCGGCGAGCCCGGTCACCGTGACCGCCGCGCTGAACAGACGTGTTCCCGCGAGCGCCCGCACCGTCACGGTGACGGTCACATCGGTCGGCCGAAGCAGCGTCACGCCGGCGGGCACCGAGAGCGCGACAGTCAGAGTCCTCGTCGCGTTCAGGTCGCCCACATCGATCGGCAGCGTCTCGATGCGGTCCAGCGTCGACAGCACGGCCTCCTCGCCGCGCACCGTCACCGCGAAAGGATCCATCGCCGCGCCGACGACCCAATAGCCCGGCGCCACGACGCCGCGAAGCGTGAACACCACTGGCACCGTCCGGGTGGTCGCGATCGGCAGGACCGGCACCTTCACGGTGACGACCCCGGGTTCCACCTGCAGGCCGTCGATAGGCACCCCGGCGGCGTCCACGGGTATCGCTGGTGTGTTGGGAGCCTCGATGTCCGTCTGCGCGTCGCCGAAGCGAACGGTGCCGAGCACCGCGGTGATCCGCGCGACGTCGCTCTCCGGGCCCGTCACGCTCACTTCGGTCGGCGACACCGTCGGATCACCCGCGCGCGCGCCAGTCGGTGGGTCGTTGGCGAACTTCGGTTGCACGACCACGGTGCGAGACGTGACGCGCTCGACACGGACGGAGACCGTGGGTGGTGACACGTCAACGACCTCGACACCCTCTTTCGCGACCGTGACGGTGACGCGCGCGTCCTGCGGCTCGGACTGCCCCAGAGTCAGCGTTCTCACGTCGAGCGTCGCGTGTAGGTCCGCAAGCGCGACGCGGTCCGCGACCCCGGCCAGTCCCCGGAGCGTCACGCCGATGTCGCCGAGCTGACCCCGCACCACGTAACCGGTCGGGATGTTGTCCGGCCGCTCGACCGGAACGCGCCCATCGAATGTGACCACGACCACGCGCGGTGTCGCGTTCAGCAGGTTCGCGACCCAGAAGAGCACGGCGATGACGACCGCGATCGCCTTCAACGGGAAGTCGTGGGTCACGATCCGCCGTACGTCGATCCGTCGGCGCATCCAGGTGGGGCGCACGCCCGCGATCGCCCGCACGGCTAGGAGGCCTTGCTTCGGAAGGGCAGCGGCTGGATGCGGCTGCGGAGCAGCGACGAGAGCACACGCCGCAGGCGCTCCTCATCGAGACCGCCGATCATGCGGCCGTTCGACGCGATCGAGATCGCCGCCGTCTCCTCGGAGACAACGACAACGACCGCGTCCGTCTGCGAGCTGACGGAAAGCGCTGCGCGGTGTCGCATGCCGTAGCGATGCGCCGCTCGTTCGGGCGTCTCTTCGAGCGGGAGCAGGCAGGCGGCGGCGAGGATCTGACCGCCACGGACGATGACCGCGCCGTCGTGCAGCGGCGAGCGGGTCATGAATATCGACGCGAGAAGCTCGGCGGTGAGCTTGCCGTGCACCGGAACTCCCGTCTCGCTGTAGTCCTGCAGGCCGGTGCTGCGTTCGACCACGATGAGCGCGCCGTGGCGCGCTTGCGAGATGAGCAGCGCCGAGCGCACGAGCTCGTCGACGACATGGTCGACCTCTTCGTCCGGCTGTTGCGCCAGCAAGCGGTTGAGCGGCCCGAGCTGGCCGAGCTGTCCGAGAGCGCGGCGCAGCTCCGGCTGGAAGACGATCAGCAGTGCGAAGACGGCGAAGGCGAAGACCGCGGAGAGCACGAATTTCGTGAGCTCGAGCTTGAGCAGCACGGCCAGTCCGTAGATGCCGACGAGGACGAGGACGCCAAGGAGCAGCTGCACCGCGCGCGTTCCGCGGATGAGGACGAGCACGTAGTAGATGAAGACGGCCACGATGAGGATGTCGAGGAGGTTGTTCCAGCCGCAGCACTGCCCGTTGAAGACCTTCTGTAGGGTCTCGTTCACGGCGTCCATCTAATCGACCAACGCCAGCTGCTCGACCTCCGCGGCAAGATCCTCGCGACCGTCGAGTCGAAGCGCCTGCACCAGGAGCTGGCACTTCGCCTTCGCGACGTCGTGCTTGCCGAGCGTACGCACGACATCGACCAGCAAGCGCTGCGCGTCGTGGTCCGCGACACCGCTCGAAATGAGCTGGAGCAAGAGGTCGGAAGCCGCATCGTTCCGTCCGTCCGCGATGTAGCGGCGCGCGGCGTCCAGCGCCGCCGCGCCGCCACGCGGATCGCGCTTCGCAAGGTACCGGGCAGCCGTCGCCTCGACCGCCTGCGAGTCCGCGTCTTCAGCCGGCTGGTCGCCGTTCCCGCCCAGCGTGACCGCCTGCGGATCGTTCACCCCGTCGGCATGATCCGCCCATGGATTGGATGGGGACCAGGGCTGCATCGCCTGCGCCGTGTCGGACTCGACGGGCTCGGCCGGTGACACAGGTTCGGACGCAGCGGGAGTCGCGTCGCGCCAGGACTGATATGGCGGCGGTTCGGGCCGCGCCGCTCCGCCGCCGAACGCAGAGCGCATGAGCGCCGCGCGATCCTCAGCGACGGTGTGCTTCCCCGACTCGACGACCGGCGCGGGTGCCGATGCTGCTGCCGGTGCCGAAGCTGGCGCGCGTGTCGGCGGCGGTTCCTTCACAGCCATGCCGAGCGTGCGCGCGAGCCTCGCGAGCTCACTCGATGCCGGGACCCGGTCGAGCGCGAACTGCGCTTCATGCACCGCGCGCTCGCGCGCGCCGAGCAGCAGTGCCGCTTGGATGTAGCGCGCGTACTCATCGGCAGCCGCGGTCTGCTCGCCGGCGAGCGTAAGGGCAGCGGTGAGCCGACGATGCGCGGTAAGGTCGCTTGGGTCCAGCGCCGTCGCGTCGCGGTAGAGACCGATCGCGCTCGTGCGCTGACCGGATCTCGCCACCGCGGCACCGCCGTCGAGGAGCATGCGCAGCGCCGCGGGACGGTCCTCCTGCTCGATGAGCACTTTCGCGAGCCCACGGTATCCGCCGTCGGCGGTCGGGAAACGCGCCAGCAGGTAGCGGAATTGCTCCTCGGCCTGACGAAGCCGACCTGCCTGCAGGCTTTTCAGACCGGATGCGAGCGCGACCTTGTAGTTGAAGTCGGACGAGCGTGTGCTCACTGCGCCCTAGTGTGCGCTGGCCGAGAGTGGTGCGGCTAGCGCTTGGTGAACTGCGGCGCCTTACGCGCCCGCTTGAGGCCCGGCTTCTTCCGCTCCTTTGCCCGGGGATCTCTGGTCAGGAGTCCCGCGCGCCGGAGGGCCGGCCCCAGCTCCTTGTCCATCTGTTGGAGCGCTCGGGCGATTCCGTGGGCGATCGCACCGATCTGGCCGGAGACGCCGCCACCCTCCACCTTGATCATGGCGTTGAAGCGGCGGGCGGTGTTGGTCACGGTGAACGGCAGCGTCGCGCGGTCGGTCGCGCCGTCGCGCCCGAAGTAGTCGTCCAGCGCCTTGCCGTTCACGACGACGGTGCCCTCGCCCGGCACCAGGCGAACGCGAGCGATGGACGTCTTTCTGCGACCGGTCCCCTGGAAGTACGGTGCTGACTTCATCGCGCTGTCGCCTCCTTCAGCTCGGTGGGTCGCTGCGCGGCGTGCGGATGCTCGGCTCCGGCATACACGTGGAGCTTGCGCATCATCTGATCGCCGAGCCGGTTCTGCGGCACCATGCCGCGGACGGCTCGCCGGATGACCTCTTCAGGTCGACGCGCGAGAAGCCGCTCGAGACTCTCGGTCCGCAGGCCACCGGGGTAGCCGGAGTGGCGCACGTACTGCTTCGCCTGGAGCTTCCGACCGGTCACCTTGATCTTGGACGCGTTCAGGACGATGACCGGATCGCCGGTGTCGATGTGCGTCGAGAACGTCACGCGGTGTTTTCCGCGAAGCAGCGTCGCGATGCGCGTGGCAAGACGCCCGAGCGTCTGCCCGTCCGCATCCACAACGCGCCATTCGCGCTGGATCTCCGCGCTCTTCACCGCGTATGTCTTCGTCATCATTCCCAGTTCTCGCTTCCGTCCTGTTGTCTTCGTTCGCCGTCACCATACCGGACCGCCACCAGGCACAACCCCTTCGCCGGCGCGCTTGGCCCTGCCTGCGTGCGATCTCTCGCGCGCAGCAGGTCCGCGAAGCGCTCGACCGTCAGCTTCCCGCGTCCCGCCCAGAGCAGCGTGCCGACGATGCCGCGGACCATCCCGCGAAGGAACGCGTCCGACTCGATCTCGAACCGGAGGATGCTCCCCTCGGAGATCCACTCGGCGCGCTCCACCGTGCGCTCCCCCGACTCGCCCGCCGCGAACGCCGCGAAATCGTGGCGCCCAACGAGCTGGGCCGCCGCCGCGCGCATCGCCGCGAGATCGAGCTCGCCCGGATGCCAGTGCTCGCGCCGCGTCCAGAGCGGATCGCGCACCGCAGCGTTCCGGATCCGATATTCATATGTGCGTCCCGTCGCCGAGAACCTCGCGTGGAACGGATCCGCCGCTGGCCCCAGCTCCGAGATCGCGATGTCTTCAGGGAGAAGGGCGTTGACCCCTCTCTCCAGCTCTGCCGCTCCGAGACCGCGCGTGGTTCGAAGATCGATGACCTGTCCGGTCGCGTGCACCCCTGCGTCGGTCCGGCCCGCGCCGGTGATCCGCACCGGCTCCCCGCAGATCACCGCGAGGACGCGCTCGAGCTCGCCCTGCACCGTCGGCGCGTTCGGCTGGACCTGGAACCCCGCGTACGCGGTCCCGTCATACGCCACGCGCGCCTTCCAGTGGTTCGTGTCCGCGCTCGCTACGCCTCCTTCGCGCCCGCGGTCGTCTTCTTGCGGGCGGGCGCGCGCCCTGTTTTCGCGGGCGCGCCGCCGGACTTTTCGGTCTTTTTGGCCTTGGCGGCCTCCGCCGGAGCCTTCTCGCGCCGGCCCGGCAGCGCCAGGCGGCGGCGCTTGGGCGCTGCCTCCGGCTCGGCTTCGGTCTTCTTCTCTTCGACCGCCGGCATGAGCTCGAGCAGCATGAGCGGCGCGGAGTCGCCAACCCGCCGCGCGAGATGCGTTATGCGCACGTACCCGGAGTTGCGGTCGGGGTAACGCTTCGCGAGGTCGTCGAAGACCTTTTCCACGATCACCTGCTCGGCTGAGATTTTCAAGAAGGAACAAATGCCACGTCAGGTACCTCTGGAGAAAACGCGGAACATCGGCATCATGGCTCACATCGATGCCGGTAAGACCACGACCACTG
>JANNHF010000168.1:0-3338 GCA_031404235.1 Chloroflexota bacterium | reverse complement strand
GCCGAGGAAGTCAACCTGCGCGACCCCGCAGCCGGCACGTACAAAGTGTGGGTGCACGGCTTCGCAACTGAAGGCCCAGACGCGAACTTCACGTTGTTCAACTGGGTGCTGGGCTCGACCGCAGCTGGGAACATGGCCGTGACCGCTCCGGCCGCCGCCACGCTTGGCACGACCGGGACCATCGGCCTTACGTTCTCAGGCTTGGCTCCAGCGACTAAGTACCTTGGCAGCGTTGCCTACACCGGCTCGGCAACAGGTTTGCCGAACCCGACTCTCGTCAACGTGACGACGCCCTAGTCAGAGTCGGCTAGATCGCGCTCATGAGGCCCGCCGGAGCGAATCCGGCGGGCCTCATACTTTCCAGTGATGGAGCCACTCGACACCTTCAAGCGCCCGCTGCACGACCTGCGAATCAGCGTGACCGACCGGTGCAATTTCCGCTGCGTGTACTGCATGCCGAAAGAGGTCTTCGGCAAGGACTTCCAGTTCCTTCCGCGCGCGGAGATCCTCTCGTTCGAAGAGATCGAGCGGCTCGTCCGCGTTTTCGTCGGACTCGGCGTGCAGAAGGTGCGCCTCACCGGGGGCGAGCCGCTCGTCCGGCGCAACATCGAGCGTCTCGACGAGATGCTCGCCAAGGTCAGTGATCTCGACCTCACGCTGACCACGAACGGCTCGCTCCTCGCGGCGAAGGCACGCGCGCTGCGCGACGCGGGACTGAAGCGCGTGACGGTCAGCCTCGACTCGCTCGACGACGCGGTGTTCAAGAGCATGAACGACGTCGACTTCCCCGTGTCCAAGGTGCTCGAGGGAATGGACGCCGCGGAGGCGGCTGGCCTCGCGCCGCTCAAGGTGAACATGGTCGTGAAGCGCGGCCTCAACGAGAACAGCATCCTGCCGATGGCGCGCCATTTCCGCGGCACCGGCCGGATCCTCCGGTTCATCGAATACATGGACGTCGGCTCGTCCAACGGCTGGCGACTCGACGACGTGGTGTCGGCGCGCGAGATCGTCGCCACCATCGACCGCGAGATGCCGCTCGAGCCGATCGGGAAGAACTACACGGGCGAGGTCGCCGAGCGTTGGCGCTACCGCGACGGCAGCGGCGAGATCGGCGTGATCGCCTCGGTCACGCAGGCGTTCTGCGCCGACTGCACACGTGCGCGCCTCTCCGCCGATGGCTCGCTGTTCACCTGCCTCTTCGCGACGGCGGGCCACGACCTGCGCCCCCTCGTCCGCGGGGACGCGACCGATGCCCAGATCGCCGACGCGATCTCCGCGATCTGGACGGCGCGCGACGACCGGTACTCCGAGCTGCGCTCGGAGGAGACCGTGGGCCTGAAGAAGATCGAGATGAGCTTCATCGGAGGCTAGCTCGGCGTCGGCACCCGCAGCGCGTCCCCGAGCTCGTCCGCCAGGCGCTCCGCGGCCGCGGTGTTGATGCGGAGTCGCTCGATACTCTGCGCGACCGTCTCCTGAATGTCCGGCGTGCGCTTCGCCTCGAGGAACGCCGTCGCCTCTTCCGCGAGACCGCGCTTCGTCAGCTGGCTCACCGCGGTCACGTAGCCCTGCTTCAGCAGTGGCGCCAGGTCCGTGCCGGCGACGTCGCTGTCCCAGTGCCGTTTCACGGCCTGCCACGCTGCCAGGCGCGCTGGGCGCGTCTGCAGCATCGGGATCAGCATGAGACCGCGGTCCTGCACGCGGATGAGCGGCGAGAAGATCGCCTCCGCGGTGCGCTCGGCGAGCGCGGGATCCTCGAAGGAGATGAGGGCCTGGCGGAAGCGGGCCTCCTCCTGGATATCCGCCGCTTGCGCCTGCTGCATCCGCGCGACGTAACGGTCCCACAGCGCGTTGTCGCCGACGGTCGCGGCAACGGCGACGATCGTGCCGGCGACGTCGGGGTCCAGGCGCTCGCGACCCTCGAGGTGATCGCGCACGCGCCTTTGCGCCTCGTCGCGAACGTCCTTCGCGCGCGCGTGGAAGCCGAGCATGGCGATGGCACGCGTGCGCTTCTCACGAACGTCCGTGTCGTCGCCGTCTCGCGCGGTCCAGCCCGCGGCGTCAAGGATCGGGCGGTAGAGGTCATCGACCAGGCGGGCGAAGGGCCGCTCGGTCGCGTCGCGCACCGCGTAGTTACCCAGCCACGACAGCGAGTCGCCGATCGCCGCGAGGACCGCGCGATCCTCCTCGCCGCGCAGCGTTTCCAGGCGCGCGAGGAACATCGCAAGCGTCGCCTTTCCGTGACGCGCGAGCGCCCAGAGGTCGTCAACGAGGGCGAGCCGCTCCTCCGCGGCGAGATGCGCGATGCCGGCGTCCAGGCGGTCGCCCTCGAACGCGCTTGCAAAGCGGAAGCGATAGAAGCCGCGGCCGCCCCCGTTCGGGAAGAACCAGGTCGCGCCCGGAAGCCGGACCGTTCCGCGATCCGCACTGAGCACGGAGCGGTGCTCCCGCACGCCCTCCGCTGTCCCGTACTTGATGACGAGCGGCACGGGCCAGCGCTGCGACGTCGGCGCCGCGTCCGTGTCGGAGAAGTAGCGCGTCTGCGACAGCGCGAGCTCGAGCCCGCCGCCCGTCTCGCGCGCGGACATGTCGATCAGCGGGTGGCCGGGCTCCTTGATCCATGCGTTCGCGATAACGGTGACGTCCTGGCCCGAGGATTCGTCGAGCGCGCGCCAGAAGTCATCCGCCGAGGCGTTGGCCTCGGCGTGACGCTTCAGGTAGATGCGCACGCCCTCGCGGAACGCGTCCTCGCCGAGGTAGCCCTCGATCATGCGCAGGACGGCCGCGCCCTTCGTGTACGAGATCGCGTCGAATCGCTGTGACGCCTCCTCCGCGCTCTTCGCTTCGACCGAGATCGGGTGCGTCGAGGCGAGCGCGTCGAGGTTGAACGCGCTGGTGTTGTCCGCGACGAAGTCCCGCCAGTAGCGCCATTCCGGATTGAGCGCGGCCGTGGCCTTCTCGCCGACGAACGACGCGAACGACTCGTTGAGCCAGAGGTCGGTCCACCACCGCATGGTGACGAGGTCGCCCCACCACATGTGCGTGAGCTCGTGGGCAGCGGTGCTGAAGATGCCTTTCAGCGCCTGGATCGACGTGCTGCGCTCGTCGGCGGCGAGGAGCCGAGTCCGATACGTGATCGCGCCCGGGTTCTCCATCGCGCCGGCCTCGAAGTCCGGGATCCCTATGGCGTCGACCTTGTAGTACGGGTAGGGGATCGCGGTATACGCCTGCAGCCACTCGACGGACCGCACGTGCGCGTCGCGCGCGTAGATGCCCTGCGCCGCCAGTCCGGGCGGAAGGCAGACCCGCACGGGAATCCCCGACGGCGTGGTCGCGGTCGG
>JANNHF010000167.1:0-4013 GCA_031404235.1 Chloroflexota bacterium | reverse complement strand
CCCCAGGTCGTGATCGACGCGACGATCTCCGCCGAGGACAAATCCTTCTGGACCAACCCAGGCGTCGACATCTTCAGCATCATTCGCGCGGTACGCGACGACCTCTTCAATCAAGAGGTGGTCAGCGGCGCGTCGACGATCACGCAGCAGCTCGTGAAGCAGCGGATCGTCGGCGGCGAGGTCAGCATCACGCGCAAGATCAAGGAGGCGATCCTCGCCATCCAGGTCACGCGGACCTACTCCAAGGAGCAGATCCTCGAGCTCTACTTCAACCAGATCTATTACGGCAACCAGGCCTACGGCATCAAGGCCGCGGCGCAGACCTATTTCGGAAAAGCCGATCTCTCGACGCTCACCGTCGCGGAATCGGCGCTGCTCGCCGGCCTTCCGCAGTCCCCCTCCGTGCTCGACCCGTCGCAGCCCGACAATGTCGACAGGGCCAAGGAGCGCCGCACCTACGTGCTCGACCAGATGGTCGACTTCGGCGCGATCACCGGGTCCCAGCGCGATTCAGCCGACGCGGAGACGATCAAGGTGGCCGGCCCTCAGGTCACCACGATCACGGCGCCGCACTTCGTCTTCCAGGTGCGCAACCAGCTCGCGCAGATCCTGGGTGGTGACGAGTCCGCGGTGACCCGCGGCGGCTTCAAGGTCACCACGACGCTCGACACGAAGAAGCAGGAGATCGCCGAGCGCCAGGTCCGTGAGTGGGTCGAGGTACTGCACGACCGCAACGTCTGGAACGCCGCACTGGTCTCGATCGACCCGCGGACGGGCGAAATCCTCTCCTATGTCGGCTCGGTCGACTATTACAACCGCGACGATCCGCGCGTCCAGGGCCAATACGACGTCGCGGGCATCGGCCAACGGCAGCCGGGGTCCTCGTTCAAGATGTTCAATTACGTCACCGCTCTCAAGAAGGGAGCGACCGCCGCGACCGTGGTGGTGGATGCGCGCACCGACTTCACCGGGCGCGCCGATCCGGCGCGCATGAGCCCCCTGAACTGCGGGTACTGCCCGGAGAACGCCGACCTCCAGTACCACGGCCCGGTCACGATGCGGCAGGCGATCCGCGAGTCGCGGAACGTGCCCGCGGTGAAGTTCCTCTCGCAGTACAGCGGCATCGAGGACACGATCCAGACCGCTCGTGACATGGGCATCACGGCGAACATCGACCCGAACCAGACCGGCCTAGCGCTGACGCTCGGTTCGAAGGAAGTGAAGCTCGTCGACATGACCGGTGCGTACGGCGTGCTCGCGAACATGGGCGTCCGCGTCACGCCGACCTACATCCTCAAAGTCGAGGACTCGCGCGGCAAGGTCATCTGGGAGCACAGGGACTACGAGCAGAAGCGCGTGCTCGACCAGGGCGTGGCCTGGCTCATGACCGACATCCTCAAGGACACCACGCAGCCGTCGAGGGACTTCATCTTCGGCAGCTGGACCAACATCGGCCGCCCGGCGGCCCTCAAGACCGGCACGACAGACGGCCTCAAGGACGTGTACAGCGTCGGCTACGTGCCCTCGCTGGTCACCGGCGTCTGGATGGGCAACGCCAATGGTGATCCCATGAGCTCGCGCGACTTCTCCAGCGCCATGGGTCCGGGCCAACTGTGGCGGGACTACATGAAAGAAGTCCTCGACGGCGTTCCGATCGCCGACTGGGAGCGGCCGGCGAACATCGTGCAGGCCACGGTGGTCGCCGCTCCCGGCGCGTTCGGCGGATACGGCTCCGGGCTCCTGCCCTCGAATCTGTCGCCGTTCTCAACCACCGAATTCTTCGTGCGCGGCACCGTGCCCACCCAGGCTGACAACTGGTGGGTCGCGGGATGTCCAGGTCCGGACGGCACGGCTCGGATCGCCCTCAAGCCGCAGGAGCGCGCTCCGGGGAACGTGTGGCAGAAGTACACGGATCAATGGATCAAGGGGGCGAATGCGGGCGCGTACAACTACGGCCGCTACAGCTGGAATCTCATCGGACCCGAACCGTGCCCCAGCCCATCGCCCTCGCCGTCCCCGTCGCCGTCGCCGTCGCCGTCGCCGGCATTCACGCCTAGCTCGACGGTCCGGCCGAGCGGCACGCCGTTCGTGGTCCCGTCCCTCACACTGCCGCCCTTCCCCTCCGGACGGACGGTCGCGCCCACGCCCACCGCAGCTCCGTGAGCCGACGCGTCGGCGCGATCGTCGCGTGCGTCGACGCGAGTGGACGTGTCCTCCTCGTTCGACAGCGCGGTGGTCCGTTCGCCGGCGCGTGGCTCTTGCCCGGCGGCGGTGTCGAAGAGGGCGAGACGCCCGAAGACGCCGTTCGCCGCGAGACGCGTGAGGAGACAGGCTGCGAGCTGACGCACCTCGCGCACGTTGCGACGTACGAGGTGGATGAGAGCACCGAGGACTTTCGTGCGCTCGTGCATCTGTATCGCGGGACCGCGGTCGGCGAGCCGCGCGCGGAAGACGGCTCCGCGGTGCGATGGTCCGCGCCCGATGGATCCGGCTATCACGCCGCGCTGCGACGCGAGCTCGCGGATGCCGGCCTGCGCCGCGAGGACGAAGACCGTCTCTCGCGCGCGCTCGCCACCACAAATGTCGCGATGCGTCGCGTCGACCGTTGAACTGCCCGCTCAGCGGTACGCGATCGACCGTTCTGAGTACGACCACTACCCGGATGAGTTAGCGGATCCACGCGCCGATACCCCGTTGACGCGCCTTTGACACGCGAGCGCCCGATCGCCCGCTACACGAGCGTGCCCTCGGTCCGTTAAGCCGGTTGCACATCGGCGGGCTGTGGGGCCCTGCGGTGCACGGGGAGAAGAGTCGTTTGAGGCGGACCACGCGTACAGCGGGCAGCGCACTATCGGTGGCCCTCTGCATGGCGATGGTCCTTTGCGTTGGCGGCGCTCCGGTCGCCGCGCAGGTCGAGGCACCCGCGCGGGCCGCGCTGCCCGCGCTACAGCCCGCGGCGATCCTCACGGTGATCTCTGGTGATGTGCTCGCGCGCTTCGGCGGAGTCGACTTCTCCTTCGCCGCGGACGGTGCGGTGCTCTACGTCGGCGCGACGGTCCGCACTGGCGCCGACGCGCGCGCCGTGATCACGTTGTTCGAAGGCTCGACGGTCGAGCTCGAGCCGGCGAGTGAGATCACGATCGAACAAGCGACGACGCACGGCGGATCCACGATCGTGCAGCTCGCGCAGTCGCTCGGGCGCAGCTGGCATGTGGTCACGCATCTCACGAGCGCCGACTCTCGTTACGAGGTGCGTACCCCCGCGGCGACCGCCTCGGTGCGGGGAACGGCGTTCGAGGTCGCGGTCGGCGACGGCCACGCGGGGCCGACCACGACGGTGACCACGACGGAGGGTCGTGTCGCCACGGCCGACGCCGCCGCAACGCGCGAGGTGCTGGTGAGTGCCGATCAGACCACGACGGTACGCGCGAACATGGCGCCGGAGCCCCCGCATTCGGCGCCTGATGCCGAGCGCGTCGTGACGGTCGCCGCGCTGGCGGAGAGCTCGCTCGTCGTCGATCCGCTGGGCCGCGCGAACGGCGTCAAGGACGGCAAGATCGTCGCGCAAACGCCCGGCGCTCGCGTGCGCATACAGGACGGCATCATCACGGTCACGCTGCCGAACGTCCCAGAGGGTGTGTTCGCGACGACCGTCGGGAGATCGGCCGGCGCGCCCGTGACGGTGTCCACCACCGTGACGGACAAGGACAAGGAGCCCGTGACCGTGACGTCAGCGGCACCGGCCGGCAGCGGCTCCACCACATCGGGCGTCGAGCTGCGCAAGGTGGGCGACCGGCCCGAGATGCGGGCACTCACGGCCGACGAGACGAAGCAATGGTCGGATCTGAAGGTCACCCCGAAGAAGAGAACGAGCATCCAAGGCACGGCGAGACCGTCGCATCGCGCGTCGGTCACGCCACAGGCCACACACCGCGCCAGCACGGCACCGAAGAAGACGACCGCGACCGCCCAGCCGCTGGCGTCGCCCCGTCGGAGCGCGTCGCCCAGTCCGG
>JANNHF010000166.1:0-6580 GCA_031404235.1 Chloroflexota bacterium | reverse complement strand
GTGGCGGCGACGTGCCTCGTCGATCACAGCCCGCCTGTCCCGGTGGTCAAGCGGGAGCCGCGGGTGTTCGTCCGCGAGCGCGGCAGCGGCCGCCCGACCAAACGCGAGCGCCGCGACCTCGACCGCCTCAGGCGGCCCTAGATCGCGAAGCTGAAGACACCCTTCCTCTGGCGTCTTCAGGACGCATGCGACCTCGTGGGTGCCAAGTTAGAGGTCATACCAGGCGCGGACAACTCGGGCAGGATCACCCTTCCGTCAGGTCGCGTGCGCTATTTCAACCGACTGCGTTGGGACCTCAACACCCTGGGTGCGGCGGCGATCGCTCTCGACAAAGATGCCACCGCGTACGTGCTCAAGCGTTGCGGCTATACCGTCCCGACGGGACGCAGCTTCTCCCACGACGGGCGGCTCCGCGAGGCGCGCGACATCAGGCCGGCCTACGCATACGCGCAGAAGCTCGGGTTGCCGGTCCTGCTCAAACCGAACGACAGCTCCAGCGACCAGCACGTGTGCGTCGTCTACACCCGCGCGCAGTTCTACGCGGCCGCCCGTGAGGTCTTTGCCGCCTCCAAGAAGCTGCTTGTGCAGCGCATCGCACGCGGCAGCGACTGCTCGATCGTCGTCCTCGACGACGAGATCCTCCTGGCGAGCGAGAAGACGCGGCCGTACGTGCTCGGTGATGGCCACTCCAGCATTCGCAAGCTCATCGCGACCAGCCAGCGACGCGGCCGCGCAGCTGGGCACCCGACCGAGCTGCGCGTCGACGATGTAAGGGTGGTGAGACACCTGGCCCACAGTCGCCAGTCGCTTGAAACGGTGCCTACCGAAGGTCAACGCGTCGAGCTACTGCCATGCGGCAATCTGGGCGTGGGTGGTGACGTTCGAGTGGTCACCGACATGCTGCACCCAAAGCTACGAGCGCTCGCGATCAGGGTTGTCGCTGACATGGGCCTGCGCCTCGCCAGCCTGGACCTGGTTCTCAGCCGACCGTCCGATGCGCCGCCAAAGAGGTGCACCGTGCTGGAGGTGAACTCCGCACCGGGACTCGACACACACGAGCGAGAGCCCGGCTGGTCGCGCCGCCGCGTCGACCGAGTGTGCAGGATCTTGCTTGCCCTCGATCGCGGCAGATGAGGCCCGGTGCCATCTACAGTTCCGATGTGGCGGCAAGTCTCGCGGAGAAGCTACTCATCAAGCCTCAAACACGCTTGCTGCTGCTGAATGCACCGATCGGCTACGCCAAGAAGCTCCAGCCTCTGCCGGAAGGCGTGACCATCACTGACCGCCGAAGCCAGACCGCGTCCGAAGTCGCGATCGTATTCGTGCGCGACACCGCTGAGCTCAAGCGACTGCAGAGCGGATTCGCAAGTCTCGAAGAGGATGCGGCCTTGTGGGTCTGCTACCCGGAGAGCGGAACCTCGGCCGGCGCGGGCCTCGATCGCGACATCCTCAACGCCGCGCTGGAAAGTGACGAGCTCACCGGAGTTGCCCGTGTCGCGTTCGACGAGGCGTGGACCTGCGTGCAATTCCGCACGCCCGAGGATGTCGAAGGGTAGCCGCGCGAGCGCCATGGAAAAGGACTCGCTGGTGCTCATCGCCGGCGCCTCGGGCTATGTTGGTGGTCGTCTGCTGCGCGCGGTCGTTGAGCGGCGGGAACGTGTGCGCTGCCTCGCGCGCCGGCCCGAGTACCTGAAGTCCAAAGTGCCCGCTGGCATAGAAGTGGTGGCGGGTGACTGTCTCGATCCCCTGTCGCTCGGGCCCGCACTCAAGGGCGTCGACATCGCGTACTACCTCGTCCACTCGATGGGAGGGCATGGAGACTTCGCGGAGCAGGACCGTCGCGCGGCGGGCAACTTCGGTGAGGCCGCTCGACGTGCCGGCGTGAAACGCATCGTCTATCTCGGTGGCCTGGGAACCGAGAGCGCCAACAGCACGGGGTTGTCCGAGCACCTACGCAGCCGACACGAGACGGGCGAGCTGCTTCGGCAGAGTGGCGTTGCGGTCATCGAATTCCGCGCATCGGTGATCCTCGGGTCCGGCAGCCTTTCCTTCGAGCTCATTCGTTCGTTGACCGAACGCCTACCCGTGATGATCTGTCCGCGCTGGGTCGCGACCCCCGCCCAACCGATCGCGATCGAAGACGTCATCGGCTATCTCGTTGCGGCTCTCGACCTGCCCGCCGACCAGGGCTCGAGCACCTATGAGATCGGCGGTGCCGACCGCGTGTCCTATGGCGCGATCATGCGCGAGTACGCACGCCAGCGAGGACTCCGACGTCTTTTGATCTCGGTCCCCGTGCTGACGCCGAAGCTCTCAAGCCTGTGGCTCGGACTGGTTACTCCTGTCTACGCGCGGGTGGGTCGCGAGCTCATCGAGGGGATGCGGAATCCGACCGTCGTGCAGAACGACGCCGCCTTGCGAGCGTTCCAGATCCGCCCTCTCGGTCTCGCCGAGGCGATCCGGCGGGCTCTCACCTTCGAAGATCGTGAATTCGCCGAGACGCGCTGGTCGGACGCGCTGTCTGCGAGCGGAACAGTGGGCTCCTACGGGGGCGTCCGGATGGCATCGCGGATCGTCGACTCCCGCACCCGCACCGTTGCGGCATCCGCTGCCGCGGCGTTCGCTCCCATCCGCCGGATCGGCGGGGACGTCGGCTGGTACTGGGCCAATTGGCTCTGGCGCGTCCGCGGCATCATCGATCTGCTGTTCGGAGGGGTCGGTCTCCGTCGGGGACGCCGGGATCCGGAACAGCTCCGGGTCGGGGACATCCTCGACTTCTGGCGGGTCGATGCTTTTGAACCGGACGGCCGGCTGCGCTTGGTCGCCGAAATGAAGATCCCTGGCCGAGCCTGGATCGAGTTTGAGGTTCTGAGCGCGGGCAGGGATCGGTCGATGATCCGCCAGACGGCCGTTTTTGATCCTTCAGGGCTCGCGGGATTGGCCTACTGGTATCTCTTGTATCCCGTCCACGCACTGGTGTTCGACGGAATGCTGCGTGGCATCGCCACGCGCGCATCGAGCAGCGCGGCGACGGAGCGAGGCGAGACGGCAACGTGAGAGTTGGCGGGCATCGGAGCGGCTGGAGCGACCACAGAAGTAGAGTCATCGACGGAGGGCGATCACCATGGCAACCCGGACCGCAAAGAAGTCTGTTGCGAAGACCACGCCCGCGAAGAAGCCCGCGAGGACCGTCGATGCGTACGTCGCAGCGGCGCCGAAGCCCACGCGCGCCGCGCTGATCAAGCTCCGCGCGACGATCAAGGCCGCCGCGCCGAGGGCGACCGAGAGCATCAGCTACGGGATGGCGGGGTTCAAGCACAACGGGGAGTCACTCATGCACTTCGCCTTCTGGAAGGACCACGTCGCCCTGTACGGGAACTTCGACGCGCACGCCGCCGAGCTGCAGGTCTACGACCAGAGCGGCAAGGGCACGTTCCGCTTCCCCGCAGACAAGCCGCTTCCCTACCGGCTCGTGACGAAGATCGTCAAAGCTCGCATCGCCGAGATCGAAAAGGCCGGATAGCTACATCGGGCTCAAGAGCTGAAAGTAGTTGTTGTCTGGATCCGAGAACGTCGCGATCCACATCTCCGCTGCCCCGCTCTCCGGCGGCCCGCCCGGTTGATAGGGCTCTCGCACCACGGTCGCTCCCGCGGCCTTCAGTTTCGTGAATTCGCCCTTCACATCTGACGTTTGGATGTTCCAGATCACTCGACCCGGGTCGCTGTTCTTACCCTTCACCTGATCGTGCGACCCAACAGTTACCGAGCCGCTACCGATCTGCCATCCGAAGAAACCACCGTCATCCCAGCCCGGCTTGCCAAAGAGCTTCGTGTAGTAGTCCCTGAGTCGCTGCGGATTCTCAGACCCGATCAGAATGCCGTTAAGGTCCATGCCGTCTCCCCCTATCGCTGATCGCGCGCCCGCTGCAGAGCCTTGATGTCGATCTTCTTCATCTTCAGCATCGCTTCCATGGCTCTCGTGGCTTTCTCCGGATCCTTGTCGCCCAACATCTCGCCGAGAGCGGTAGGGATGATCTGCCATGAGAGACCGAACTTGTCCTTGAGCCAACCGCACTGGCTCTCTTCTCCGCCGTCCACGGTGAGCTTCGCCCAGAGGTCGTCCACTTCTTGCTGGGTCTCGCAGTTCACGAAGAGCGAGATGGCTTCGGTGAACTTGAACTGTGGACCAGCGTTCAGCGCATAGAACTCCTGCCCTTCGAGCTGGAACGTTCCGCTCATGAGCTTCCCTGGCGTGCCGGGCCCTCCGTCTGGATAGCGAGTGGTGCTCAGGATCTTCGAGTTCTTGAAGATCGAGACATAGAACTTCATAGCCTCTTCCGCGTTGTCATCGAACCACAGGAACGGTGCGATCTTCTGCATTTCGAGAGTCCCTTTTAATCTTGCGCGCGCCTAGCCTGACCGCGCAGTGGCCCGCGGCACCGAAATCGACATGCGGGCGTTAGCCTAAATCAGCAGTGTTGGCGGCCATTTCGCGCCGAAGCAGCCTCCTCGCGGGGGTCTTGGCGCTGCTCGTCGCAGCCTGTGCCCCGGCGCCGATCACGAGCGCACCGGACACGAGTCCGGCCGCGAGCTCGGCACCGGCCGGCGCGATCCCAACACCTCTCCCGATCAGGGTCGACGAGGCGAAGTACGGACTGTTGTCCGTCCGCACGGCGCCCGGCGCCCGCTGCCAGGCGAGCCTCCGCGTTACGAGCGGCGTCTATGGCGACGCGCCACCAGACACCCTTCCTGGCCAGAGCGCCGGCGGGGACGGCGTGGTCACCTGGACCTACTCGGCTCCGCGTGTCCCATCCGGGACTGCCGGCTACACGATCAGTTGCCAAGGCGATACGGCAAGCGAGACGAAGACCGGCAACTTCACCATCCCGACGCATCCGATCGTTGCGACCTCGCTGACTGTTCGGGTGACGGCCGAGCCGCCGCCACACGAGAAGTTCAGCGATGACCCCTCACTCGTCCCGCTGCGCGACGCGTCGCTCGCGAAGATCAAGGCGACGCTGGCGACGGAGTGGAAATCAGCGACGCGCGGCATGGGTGCGCTGCAGGTCGCTGAACAATCAGCGGAGATCACGATCTTCGTCTTAGCGGCGCGCGGCACGTCAGTCCATCGACAGTCGCTGGGCGACGATTCGCAGGACATACTGATCTTCGTATCGGATGAGCGCGGGTGTCGCGAAGCGCTGCCTTTCTCTTGCCCGCGGACCGTTGAGAACAACGTCGCCGTCGCTCTTCATGAGCTCGGCCACATCTGGTGCTGCCACGGGCCGGACGCGAACGACACGGGTCATTGGCTTACGAAGGAGCCGAGTCCCGGTCTCTACGGCGTCGACAAGTACGGGCTCATGACCGACCCAGTCACCTGCACTTCGTTCGGCAGCATCGTGAGCTGTCCGAACCGCTTCAGCGACCGGGACATGGTCGCCCTGGGCTTCACGAACTTCCCCGCGCCCGCGCCCGATCCGTGCATCACACAGAGCCTGTCGCTGAAGTCGCAGATCAACACGCTCGACGCGCAGCTGACGGACCTGCGTGCTCAGATCCGCGCGATCGAAACGCGGTATCCGGGTGGCGTACCAACCGCTATTTACAGCAACTACGTGGCACTCATCTCGCAATACAACACGCTCGTCGGCCGTCAGAACGCGGTGATCGGGCAATTGAGCGGCTTGCCATGCGACTCCTCCTAGCCAGCGCGGTATAGTCGCGCCGCAAATGAGGAAGGCGGGCGGGGCGGTTGCGCTCATCGGGGCGCTTGTGGTGCTCACGTCGAGCTTCGCGGGTTGGGAGGAAGCGACCGGAAGTCTCGATGTTTCTACCAGCCCATCGCGCACAAGAAGCTTCGCGCAGAACTTCAGCTTCAATCCGAGCACCACGGTGAACACGGAGTCGATCGACGCGTTCGGTCCGTATCTCCCGCTCATCCTCATCGTCGTCGCCATGCTCGGCTACGTCGCCTACGTGTCGCTACGGAGCGGCGCTCTCCCGATGCGCGCGTGGCAAGCGGCGGTGGCCGCGGCTGGCGCTTCGCTGAGCCTGGGCGCGATCTTCGTCATCGCGATGCTCGCATTGGACCCGTCCGATTGGTGGCTCGACACCGGATTCTTCGCCGGGATCGCCGCCGGCATCATCGCGGCGCTGCTCCTACGGGGCGAGACCCGCAGCCTCACCTAGCATTGCCACGGCCGGCGCCGAGATGTGTCGCGCCACGAGAGCCCTGAGCTCGCTTGGACTGAATGGCTTCTTGACTTGGCGGTAACGCTGCGCGCAAGGAGTGCACCAGCGACCCAGAGAGACTCCGCGCTCCCGCGATCGGAACTATCCGCCATCAGGCGGATTGCCTATCGATCGGCGCGCGCGGCGCTTCGGACGTCCGCGTGAAGGCTTCTCTGGCCCGATCGCGCCGACGATCGCGGCCAGCTCCCGCGCGCTGGCCACCATGTCATCCAGCGCGGCGCGCTGCGCATCGTTGACGGGGCCGAGCGCGCCATCCCTGAGGAGCGCGGAGTAGCTCAGGAGCGCGCTCAGCGGCGAGCGCAGGTCGTGCGCCAGCCTTCGGAGG
>JANNHF010000165.1:0-6724 GCA_031404235.1 Chloroflexota bacterium | reverse complement strand
GGGCTCGACCGGGTCACGACCGTGACGTACGCGGAGCTCGCGCGGCAGGTCGCCGCGGTGCGTGCCGGTCTCGTCGGGCTTGGCGTGACGCGTGGCGATCGCGTCGTCGCGTACCTGCCGAACATCCCCGAGACCGTCGTCGCGCTGCTCGCGGTGTCCAGCCTCGGCGCGGTGTGGTCCAGCTGCTCCCCCGACTTCGGTGTGCGCGCGGTCGTCGATCGCTTCGGCCAGCTCGATCCCAAGGTGCTCTTCGGCGTGGATGGTTACCGATACGGCGGACGCGACTTCGACCGCACGGGCGAGATCGCGGAGATCGAGCGCCAGCTGCCGAGACTGAGGACCACGGTCGTGCTCCCTTACCTCCGGCCGGACGCGTCCCACGCGCCGTCCGACGCACGTGTGTCGTGGGCGGACCTCACTGCGCAGACGGCGCCGCTCGAGTTCGCCCAGCTGCCGTTCGAGCATCCGCTCTGGGTGCTCTACACGTCGGGCACCACCGGCCTGCCGAAGGGTCTCGTGCACAGTCAGGGCGGGATCCTGCTCGAGCACCTCAAGTCGCTCGCGCTGCATCAGGACCTCGGCGCGACCGATCGCTTCTTCTGGTTCACGACGACGGGTTGGATGATGTGGAACTACATGCTCGGTGTGCTGCCGCTCGGCGGCACGGCGGTCCTGTTCGACGGAAGTCCGGCGTATCCGGACCTGGATACCCTCTGGCGCGTCGCCGCGGACGCCGGCGTCACCTACTTCGGAACATCGGCCGCGTTCATCCAGGCCTGCATGAAAGCAGGCGTCGCGCCCGGCCGCAGTAAGGATCTGAGCCGCGTGCGCGCGGTCGGATCGACCGGCGCGCCGCTCGTGCCAGAGGGCTTCACGTGGATCGTCGATGCGCTCGGACGATCCGTGCCAGTGGAGAGCGTGAGCGGCGGCACCGACGTGTGCACCGCATTCCTCCAGTCGTGCCCGCTCCTTCCGGTGCGAGCCGGCGAGCTGCAGTGCGCCGGGCTCGGCGCCAAGGTCGAGGCGTACTCGGCCGAGGGTGCGCCCGTGGTCGGCGAGGTCGGGGAGCTCGTCATCACGCGACCGCTGCCATCGATGCCGTCATTCCTTTGGAACGACGCGGATGGAAAGAGATATCGCGAGAGCTACTTCGACGTCTTCCCGGGGGTCTGGCGTCACGGCGACTGGATCCGCTTCAACGCGGACGGCTCGTCGGTGATCTACGGACGTTCCGACGCGACGCTCAATCGCGGCGGCGTGCGCATGGGCACGAGCGACTTCTACCGGATCGTCGAGGCGCTACCTCAGATAAAGGACAGCCTCGTCATCGAGGTCGGCGGCGACAACGCGGAGCTCGTGCTCTTCGTCGTCCTCGCTCAGGAGGCAACGCTCGACGACGGACTGCGGCGAGTCATAAGCGAGCTGCTGCGGCGCGAGCTGTCGCCGCGTCATGCGCCGGACCTGATCCTCGCCGTGCCCGAGATCCCGAAGACGCTGAACGGCAAGAAGCTGGAGATCCCGGTCAAGCGGCTGCTCATGGGCCAGCCCGCTGCGAGCGCGGTCAGCGAGGGCGCGGTCGCGAATCCCGCGAGCCTCGGCGTCCTGGTCGAGGCGTACCGCGGAGCCGCGTCAGCGTCGCGCTAGCTCGCGATGCGGTCCAGCGCCTGTCGTCCGAGCAGCGCGAGCTGCAACGCGAGCCGATCGTCCGCGCTGCTCAGCTTTGCGCCGGTGAGCTGTCCGATGCGACGCATCCGCTGACGCACGGTGTTCCGGTGCAGGAACAGCTCGCGGGCCACGCCGTTCACGCTGCCGTGCAGCTTGAGGTACGCCTCGAGCGTCCGGACGAGCTCGGTGTAACGCTCGTCGTCGGCGAGTGGTCCGAGCACGCGTTCGGCGTTGGCCTCGATGTCGCTCTCCGGCTGACCCAGGACGAATCGGTACGGACCGAGGTCGTCGAAGTGCGTCGTCTTCGCTTTGCCGCCGTTCGTCCGCGCGACGGAGACGGCCTGCTCGGCCTGAAGCAGCGCGAGGTGCGCGCCGGTCGCGCCGCGCTTCGGACCTGACACGGCGACCGACAGCTGGTCGTCGTGCGCCTCCTGCGAGACGCGGCGGCGCAGCCGCTCCCCCTCGCTGCGCGCGTCGATGTCCTCATCGACCTCGAAGACCGCCGCCACGACGTCGGACCGTGTTCGCACGACCTTCGCGTCGGCCGGCGCGGCCGCGGTGACCGCGGTCCGCAGGTGCCCGTTGGCGATGTGGCTCGAGAACGCGATCGCCAGGTATCTCGTGTCGCTCATGTCTTCTTCCTCCCAGAAAAACGAAAGGCCTCCCGTGTGGGAGGCCTGCACTGGAACGCTCAGAACGGGTATGCGAGCTAGCCGCCGCCTCCCAAACCGTGGTCGCCCATCGCACAGACGCAGGTGCAATGGGCTTCGGGCATGGCCATGGCGCAGCGGCGATAAAGCATCTGCGTCGAAGTTAGTCCTCCGTCAGCGGCGGCGCGTCAACGGTTCTGCGAGGATTGCCGACGCCCCATGAGCCCCTCTTTCCGACTCGCCGTCATCGGCGGCGACGGCATCGGCCCCGAGGTCACGCGTGCCGCGCTCCGCGTCCTGGACGCGGCCCAGCGGCGGTTCGACTTTTCCACGGTGCGCGAGGAACTCGGCTGGTCGTCGGCGCGGTACGTGGATTCGTCCGGCCGGATCGGCCCCGAGGACATCGACGGCCTGCGGGCGTTCGACGCCGTCCTGTTCGGCGCGATCGGCGACCCGCGCGCGCCTCGCGGCGTCGTGGAACGCGACGTGATCCTCGGGATGCGCCGGCGCCTCGACCTCTACGTCAACCTTCGGCCCATCGTCGCCTACGACGAACGACTGGTGCCCCTCAAAGGCAAGCGCGCGGAGGACGTCGACCTCGTTGTCGTGCGCGAGAACACGGAGGACGTGTACGGCCAGACCGGCTGGGTCACCGGCAGCGGCAAGGACGAGGTCGCGGAGGTGCCGATGCGCTTCACGCGGCCGGGCATCGAGCGCATCGTCCGCTACGCCTTCGAGCTCGCGCGCACGCGGCCGGATCGACACCTGACGCTCGTCGACAAGGCGAATGCGATCCCCGTGCAGGAGCTCTGGCGCCGGGTCTTCGACGAGATCGGCGAGGAGTTCGCCGATGTCACGCGCGACGCGATGTACGTCGACGCCGCCTGCATGTGGCTCGTGCTCCGGCCGGAGCAGTTCGGCACGATCGTGACGACGAACCTCTTCGGCGACATCATCACCGACCTGGGTGCCGCGATCTGCGGCGGACTCGGCGTCGCGGCGTCGGCGAATATCAACCCCGGCAAGGTCTCGATGTTCGAGCCGATCCACGGGTCGGCGCCGAAGTACGCGGGCAAGGGGGTCGCGAGCCCCGTCGGCGCGATCGGCGCGGTCGCGCTCATGCTCGAGTACCTCGGCCAGAGCGACGCGAGCCGCGCGGTCGAAGCGGCGATCCGCGGTGGGCTGCAGAGCGGGCGGATCAAAGGGGTCGAAGCCGGCAGCCAGCGCACCGATGAGGTCGCCGACATCGTCGCACTGGCGGTCGGCGGCTGAGCGCGATGAGCCAGCGAGCGCACGATGTGATCGTCGCGGGGCTCGGCGCGCACGGCAGCGCAGCGGCCTATCACCTCGCGAAGCGCGGACAGAGCGTGTTGGGCTTCGATCGCTTCGCACGCGGGCACACGCTCGCGTCGTTCGGTGGGCTCTCGC
The DNA here is from genome assembly GCA_031404235.1 of Chloroflexota bacterium. Classification (GTDB taxonomy): domain Bacteria; phylum Chloroflexota; class Limnocylindria; order P2-11E; family P2-11E; genus CF-39. The sequence goes on along the minus strand of JANNHF010000165.1, from coordinate 2,981 downwards.
GGATCATCCGCCTTTCCTATTACGAGCACCCGAGCTACGTCCCCCTGCTGAAACGCGCCTGGGACCTCTGGCGCGAGCTGGAACGCGAGAGCGGTGAGACGCTCCTCACGCAGACTGGCGGCCTCGACATGGGGCCACCGGCCGGCGAGCTCGTCTCGGGATCGCTGAAGAGCGCCCGCACCCACGGTCTGGCGCACGAGGTCTTCGACAACGCCGAGCTCCGGCGGCGCTATCCGGTCTTTGACATCGACCCTGACTGGATAGGCGTTTTCGATGCCCAGGCCGGCTGGCTCGCCCCGGAGCGCTCGGTCGAGACGCACCTGCGCCTGGCCGAGCGGCATGGCGCCACGCTGCGCTTCTCCGAGCCGATCGAGCGCTGGGAGGCGGACGGCGACGGCGTGCGCGTCACCTCAGCGCACGGCACGCATCGCGCGCGGCGCCTCGTGATCACCGCCGGATCGTGGCTGCCGCGTCTGCTGCCGCAGCTCGCGCCGCACCTCTGGGTCGAGCGCAACGTGCTCTTCTGGTTCGAGCCGCGTGGTGAGCAGGCAGCGTTCGCGAGGCTGCCGGTCTACATCGTCCAGGACACCGACCGGAACTACTACGGATTCCCGTACGACCCGGCGAGCGGACTGAAGCTGGCCGGCCTGCACTTCGGCGACCGCGTGGATCCGGACACCGTCGACCGCGAGCCGAGCGCCGCCGACGAGGAGCGTGTCCGGGCGTGGCTGCGTCGACGCATGCCGCTCGCGAATGGCGAGCGGCGGCGCGCGCAGGTCTGCCTGTACACGAACAGCCCCGACGGGCACTTCATCATCGATCGCGACGGGCCGGTGACGTATGCCTCCGCGTGCTCCGGCCACGGGTTCAAGTTCGCCAGCGCGGTCGGCGAGATCCTGGCGGACCTGGCGACCTCGGGAGGTTCCGCGCTCGATATCGGCTTCTTATCGAGCGAGCGCCTCGCCAGTGGGACAATGAAGGCATGAAAGACATCGTCATCATCGACGGCGCGCGCACGCCGTTCGGCACGTTCGGCGGCGCGCTCCGCGACACCTCGGCGACCGACCTCGGCGTGATCGCGGCGAAGGCCGCGCTCGAGCGCTCGAACGTCGACCCGAAGCAGATCGATCACGTGATCTTCGGAAATGTTCTGCAGACGTCGGGCGACGCCGTGTACCTGGCGCGGCACGTCGGCCTCAAAGCCGGCGTCCCGAAGGAGGTCCCAGCGCTCACGATCAATCGCCTCTGCGGCTCGGGCCTGCAGGCGATCCTTCTCGGAGCGCAGGAGATCCAGCTCGGCCAAGCGGAGTTCGTCCTCGCCGGCGGGACCGAGAACATGAGCATGGCCCCGCACCAGATCCGCGGCGCGCGCTGGGGTCTCCCCCTGGGCGAGCAGAAGCTCGAGGATTACCTCTGGGTCGCGCTCATCGATTCCTACAACGGCCTCGGCATGGCGAACACCGCCGAGAACCTGGCTCGCAAGTACGGCATCACGCGCGAGGCGGCCGACGAATTCGCCGAGCGCAGCCACCGCCTCGCGGCGAATGCGCGCGAGGACTGTCGCTTCTCCAAGGAGATCGTGCCCGTCGAGGTGAAGCAGAAGAAGGGCAATGTGATCGTGGATAAGGACGAGCACATCCGTCCCGACACCACGCGCGAGGGGCTCGCGAAGCTCGTGGCGCGCTTCGAGAAGGACGGCACCGTCACCGCGGGGACCGCCTCGGGCATCAACGACGGCGCCGCGGCGGTGGTCGTCGCGTCAGCGGAGGCCGCGGCGAAGGCGGGCCTCACGCCGATCGCACGGATCGTCTCGGGCGGCGTGTGCGGTGTCGACCCCGACATCATGGGCATCGGCCCCGCGCCGTCCTCGCGTCAGGCGCTCGGGCGCGCGGGCCTGAAGATCGGCGACATGGACCTGGTCGAGATCAACGAAGCGTTCGCGACCCAGTATCTCGCCGTCGAGAAGGACCTCGGCCTCGATCGGAACAAGACGAACGTGAACGGCGGCGCGATCGCGCTCGGGCACCCGCTCGGCGCGTCCGGCGCGCGGCTCGCGCTCACGCTCGCCTACGAGCTGCGCGAGCGCGGCGGGAAGTACGGACTCGCGTCGCTGTGCATCGGCGGCGGTCAGGGGATCGCGGCGATCATCGAGCGCGTGTAAGCGGTGTCGACCGCCATCGACAACCCCTGACCCCACCCACACCAAGTAGCGGTCCGCGATGCTGACCCTCTTCGTGAACGTCGTACTGCCCGTGTTCCTCGTCGCCGGGCTCGGCTACATCGTGGCGAAAAGTCTCCATCCGCCGATCGCACCGTTCAACCAGGTCGTGCTTTACGTGCTCATGCCTTGCCTGGTGTTCACGTCGCTTCTCGCGATCGACTTCCGTAGCGAGGAGCCGGTCAAGATCACGCTATTCGCGTTCCTGCTCGCGGTGGCGATGCTCGTTGTCGCGCTCGCGATCGTCCGCCTCGCGCGCCTCGATCGTGTGACGAGCAGCGCCTTCATGCTCACCGCCGCCTTCCCCAACCTCGGCAACTACGGTCTATCCGTCGTGCTCCTCGCGTACGGTCAGGAGGGCCTCGCCATCGGCGTGATCCTGCTCGCCGTGCAGTCGCTCTACGGGGTCACGCTCGCCATCTTCCTCGCGTCGAGCGGTCATGCGTCACTGCTGCGATCGTTCGGGGAAGTGTTCCGGCAGCCGATGATCTACGCGGTCGTCGCCGGTCTGGCCTTCAGTCTCACGCGGATCCCGGTCCCGGGCTTCCTGACCTCGGCGATCGCGCTTCCTTCACAGGCGGCGATCCCGCTGATGCTGCTCGTGCTCGGTATGCACTTTGCGGGCACGGCGCGGATCGAGCAGCGCGGGCTGGTGTCGGCCGCGGTGGTGACCCGCCTCGTCATCGGCACTCTCGTCGGATGGGCGCCGACGATCATGACGTCCCGAGCAATGCCGCTCATGCCCAGTGCGATCGTCAGCGCC
>JANNHF010000164.1:0-39322 GCA_031404235.1 Chloroflexota bacterium | reverse complement strand
AGGGCACGCCCGGTGTTGTGGGCACGATCACGGTGGACGATGATCGAGAGCGCGTCGACGAGCGTACCGGCCACAAGGACGTCCAGGCGCACGAGGTCGGCGGCGCGGTACTCGCCGAACTCGTAGTCGAGTGAGGCGTAGCCCTGTGAGCGGCTCTTCAGCTGATCGTAGAAATCGATGATGACCTCGGACAGCGGCATTTCGTACTTCAACATCGCGCGGGTCGGGTCCACGTAGCTCATGTCGATCAGCGTGCCGCGCTTGTTCTGAGCCAGATCCATGAGCGGCCCGACGTAGCTGGTCGGCGTGATCAGCGTGGTCTTCATCCACGGCTCGCGGATCTCGACGATCGTGCCCGGGTCCGGGAGCATCGCCGGGTTGTCGATCGCGACCTCGTTCCCTTTTTGCGTGATCACGCGGTACTCGACCGACGGCGAGGTCGCGATGAGGTCCATGTCGTATTCGCGCTCGAGACGCTGCTGGATGATCTCAAGGTGGAACAGTCCAAGGAAGCCACAGCGGAAACCGAAGCCGAGCGCCTGCGAGGTCTCGGGTTCGTAGATCAGGGACGCGTCATTGAGCCGCAGCTTCTCGAGCGCGTCGCGCAGCGACGGGTAGTCCTCGGAGCGCTGCGGATAGAAGCCGGCGAACACCATCGGCTTCGCGGGTCGGTAGCCCGCCAATGGCGACGCGGCCGGACGTGACTCGAGCGTGAGCGTGTCGCCGACGCGGCAGTCGGCCACCGCCTTCAGACCGGTCGCCGCGTAACCGACTTCGCCGGCCGCCAGGCGAGCGACGGGGCGCGGCTCGGGCGCGAAGACACCCAGCTCGAGCATCTCGCTCGGCTTCAGCGTCGCCATCGGCAAGATGCGGTCAGCGGCGGTGAGCAGGCCGTCCACGACGCGCACGTGCGCGACGACTCCCTTGTATGCGTCGTAATGCGAGTCGAAGATCAGCGCGCGCAGCGGTGCATCGGGATCGCCCCGGGGCGGCGGCACGCGCTCGACGATCGCATGCAGCAGATCGGCCACGCCCTGCCCGGTCTTGCCCGATGCGAGGAGGATCTCGTCGTCCTTGAAGCCCAGCGTCGTGCGCAGGTCCTCGCGGACCAGGTCGAGATCGATGCTCGGGAGATCGATCTTGTTGATGACCGGGATCACCTCGAGGCCCTGCTCGATCGCGAGATAGGCGTTCGCCAGCGTCTGCGCCTCGATGCCCTGTGAGGCATCGACGAGCAGGAGCGCACCTTCGCAGGCCGCGAGCGACCGGCTGACCTCGTAGTTGAAGTCGACGTGCCCGGGAGTGTCGATCAGGTTCAGCTCGTAGATCTCGCCGTCGCGGGCGGTCCACGCCATGCGCACCGCACGCGCCTTGATCGTGACGCCGTGCTCTCGCTCAAGCTCCATCGAGTCAAGGAGCTGGTCGCGCATCTGCCGGAGCGCGACCGTCCCAGTGAGCTCGATGAGGCGGTCGGACAACGTGGTCTTGCCGTGATCGACGTGCGCGATCACGCAGAAGTTACGGATACGGGATTGCGGGTCAGGCACTGGGTCGAGGATACGGTGGCTCAGCCTCCGCCGGTCGCGCCCTGCACGTCACGCCGCTCGTACAACCAGAAGGCGATGCCGCCGAGCACGACCGTGTAGACGGTGAGCACGACGATCGCGTGCGTCTGGTCGGGCAACACCGCGCCGGGGAAGCCTCCGGTGCCGCCGGTCCAGCCCGAGATGTTCCGCACGAGCAGGTAGTCGGCGATGTTCTGGAACCAGCTGAAGAAGTTCGAGAGCAGCGCGACGATGAGCTGCTCGGCGAAGTAATAGCCGAGCCCGATCGCCATGCCGGCGGCGGACGAGCGCGCCACGACGGTGACGAACGCCGTGAGCGCGATGTACGGAAGGATCGAGACCCAGGCCTTCCAGAGCGCCACTCCGGCGTCCGACCAGGTCGCGGCGACACCGGCGCCCAGAGGTGCCGCACCGGCGAGACCGCTCGCGACGGCGCTGCTGAGCGCGACGCTCGCGGCGGCAACGAGCAGCCCGAGCGCGGTGAGCCCTGCGAGGGTGACGAATTTTGCCGTCAGGTACGGCCACCGCCCGGTGCCCTGCGTCAGGACCGAACGCAGCGTGCCCGCGCCGTAGTCGATGCCGATCGCCGACGCGGTGAGGATCGCCACGAGGATGAGGCCGAGGGTTTGGACGGTGTTGAGCGCGTTGGGGATGCTGCCGGGCAGCGTGAACGTGTCATAGGTCCGCGCCAGACGGGCGGGAAGGGTCGTTGCCTGTTGGCGACACTGTGCCGTCAGGCCGGCGACCACCTGCGCGTCCAGGTCGGCCGGCCGCCGCGACGCCTCGCCGGACAGGAGATCGTTGCAGCGCACCGTTCGCGGCACGCGCCCCTGCTGCTGCTGCAACGTCGCGGGAACCGTGAGCTCGCCGCCGGTCTCCTGCACGTTCCGGTACGAGAAGAACGCTCCCCACACCGCGAGCTGCGCGAAAAGGAGCGCGAACACGAGGAGGATCCACAGCATCCAGCGCCGCCGGAGCTTGAACCATTCCCAGACCGTGAGATTCGCGATGTGCGCGATCATGTCCGCTCCCTGCCGGTCGTCGGATCGGTCCCGGTGATCTCCATGAAGAACTCCTCGAGCGTGCGGTGCAGCGGGACGAGCTCGCTCACATAGACCTGCCGGTCGGCCAATGCGCGCGCGATCTCCCATGACCGATCCTGCGGTGCCGTGACGATGAGACCGCCGTCCTCTTGGGTGACACCTTCGACCCACGGCAACGCCGCAAGGACGGTCTGGGCACCGGCATCATCGGTCGTGTGCAGGCGGAGCGAGTCGTGCTCTCGAAGCAGCTCCTTGATGGTGCCCTGCGCGATGAGTCGTCCGCGAGAGAGGACGGCGACGTTGTCGCAGACGAGCTCGGTCTCCGCGAGCATGTGGCTCGACAGCACGACGGTGCGCCCGCCCGTGCCAAGCTCACGGATCAGCTCGCGGACCTCCACCACGCCGGCCGGATCCAGGCCGTTGGTCGGTTCGTCGAGGAAGACGAGCTCGGGGTCTCCGAGGAGCGCGCACGCGATCCCGAGCCGCTGCTTCATGCCGAGCGAGTACGTCGCGAACTTGCTATCGGCGCGCTTGCCGAGATCGACGAGGGTCAGGAGCCGCTCGATGTCCGCAGGCGAGCCGCGCCGACCGATCGCCTGGAAGTAGCGGAGGTTCGCGCGCCCCGAGAGGTACGGATAGAACGTCGGCGTCTCGACCATCGCGCCCACGCGTCGCAGCGTGGCGGGGTGACGCGCCGGGTCGCCGAAGATGCGCGCTTCGCCAGACGAGGGATGCACCAGTCCCAGCAGCATCCCCATCGTCGTCGTCTTTCCTGAGCCGTTGGGTCCGAGGAAACCGAACACGCCGCCGCGAGGGACGCGCAGTGTGAGGTCGTTCACGGCCAACACGTCGCCGTAGCGCTTCGTGAGCGCGCGCGTCCCGATGACGTACTCGCCCGGGCCGATCGTGTTCATTCCTGTCATGAGAACGCGGCCACCGCGCCGGCGAGCAACACCACGCCGAGGATCGCCGCGAACACGACTTCCTCACCGACGCACATGACGTGCCCGAACAGCTCGACGTCGAGCGCCGGAGGCAATGTCACGCGGACCTTCGTGCGCTGCTTCGGTGTGCGCCCGACGGCTGTGCGGATTTGAGCGACGTCACCCGCACTAACGCGCGAAGTGCGGTCGCGAGTGCCGTGCGCTCATCGCGCGTCATCCGAACGACGGCCTGGCTGAGCTTCTCTGTGGACCGACGGTCGAGGCGCTCAAGAAGGCGGGCGCCCTTCGCCGTGACCGCCAGTAGGACGGTCCGTCGATCGTCCGGATCAGAGCGCCGGGCGACGTATCCCGCGCGCGCCAACCGATCGCTCAGCGCCGAGGCGCTGGCGAGGCTCATGCCCAGCGCGTCGGCGAGGTCGCTCACGCGTAGAGGCTGGCGCGCCCCGAGGACGAAGAGGCCCCGGAGCTGTGGGAACGTCAGTTCCACGTCCTCCCACGCGTCGGGCGATGTCGCCGTAACGGTACGCAACTGGCGCACCAGGGCATGGATCTCAGTCTCGCTCGGGGTCACACGGACACTCTATCTCACATTGATAATCTTCGCTCCATGTAGTATCCGCGTCGACCCGTGGCCGACGGCGTATCAGGCCCCGTCCACTGTCCGCCGGCGGAGTCGCGCACGCACGACGGCGATGATCTCCTGCAGCTCATCGATCCGGATCACGTAAGCGGCAAGGAGGTACACACCAACGCCGAAGCTCGCAGCCAGAAGTGTCTGCAGGAATAGCAGGAGCTTGGGTGGATCCTGCGCGAGGTTGAGCGGGATGTTCGTGAAGTTGATGAAGAAGAACATCGCGACACCCATGAATAGCGCGGCGGTGAGCTGCTTCAGCGTGGCGTAACCGAGCCCGACCAGTCGTAGGCGCGCGCGTGGCGCCAGCAGCAGGAGCAGCAGCACCGCCTCGGCCAGAGTGGCGATGGAGTTCGCCAGAGCCAGGCCGTTGATGCCGAACCGCGGCGCGAGCGTGACGGACAGAACGACATTCGCACCGATCGAGATGAGGGTCAGCGCGACGGGCGTGGTCGTGTCGCGCGACGCGTAATACGCCCGCGCGAGGATCTGCACCAGGGCATGGCCAGCCAGTCCTAGCGCGTAAAAGAGGAAGGTCGCCTGCACCAGCTCCCTCGCGTCAGGACCGAACTCCCCGTATTGGAAGAGCAGGTTCACGAGGGGACGGCGCAGCACGACCATGAGGATCGCAGTCGGCAGCGTGAGGAACAGGATCCAACGGATCGCCTGCTGCAACGCGTCTCGCATCTTCGCCGCCTGGCCGAGGGACGCGTAGTGCGACAAGGCAGGGAACACGGCGGCCGATATGGCGATGGAGAACACGCCAAGCGGAAGCAGCATCAGCTGGAACGCGTAGTTGAGCGCGGTCAGTGAACCGGGACGCATGCCGGACGCGAGGTACGTGTCGACGAAGAAGACGACCTGCACCGCTCCGAGCGCAAGGGTGCGCGGGCCTGCGAGCAGGAATATCTCGCGGACGCCGGCATGGCGAAGATCGAGGTTGAGCCGGTACTTCGTGCGGCGGAAGGTGAGCTCCGGCAGCTGGACGAGGAACATCATCGCCGCCCCCGCGACGACGCCGTACGCAAGCGCGTGGATCCCTACGAACGGCGACGCGAAGAGTGCGAAGAGGATCTGCACGCCGTTGTAGACGAGCGGAGCGATCGCTCCCGCGAGGAACTGGCGATACGACTGCAGCACGCCGGTCACGAGCGACGACAGCCCCATGAAGATGGGGCTCAGCAGCATGATGCGGGTGAGCTCGATGGTGAGGTCGAGCTGACCTGGCTGAGCGGCAAAGCTTGGCGACACGATGAGCGTTGGCACGATCCACGGCGCGGCGAGCCACATCAGGCCGGACAGGACGACGAGCGAGATGACGAGGACGTTCATCACGCTGGACGCGACGTGCCACGCCTCGCTTTCGCGCTCCTTGGCCAGATACCCGGCGAAGACCGGGATGAACGCCGAGGTGAGCGCGCCGGCGACGACGAGGTTGAACAGCGCGTCGGGGATGCGGAACGCCGCCCAGAACGCGTCCAGCTGGGTCGACTCGCCGAATGTCGCGCCGTAGACCGAAAGACGAAGCCACCCGAGGACACGGCTGGCGACGAGCGCGGCGATCATGACGAGCGACGCCCGGGCGATGGACATCGTCACGACGAGAGTATGAGCGTGCGGCGCGGCGCTACGGACCGGTACCGCGCGTCGTGTATCGTTCCGGCCCTATGGCGAAGAAGAAGCGTTCGGCACTCAAGCGCATCCGTCAGACGCAGCGACGAACGACCATCAAGACCGTTGCTCGGTCGGCTGCGCGCAGCGCGGTCAGGACCGCCAGGTCCGCGATCGAGAAGGGCGGCGAGGCGGTCCAGGAGGCCGTCGCCGAGGCCGCGAGCATGCTCGACCGTGCGGCGAAGCGGGGCGCGATCCATAAGAACGCGGCGCGCCGCAAGCGCAGTCGTATCGCGAAGCGCGCGGTGAAGAGCGCGAAGGCCAAGAGCTAGGGGTACGCCCCAGGCTGGTCGGCTAACGCGCCGACCTTGGGAATGCGTCGCGGCCCGGATAGCGCGCGGCGTCCTGCAGCTCGATCTCGATCTCCATGAGGCGGTTGTACTTCGCGTTGCGCTCACTGCGTGAGAGCGACCCGGTCTTGATCTGACCGCTGTTGAGCGCCACCGCGAGGTCGGCGATCGTCGTGTCCTCCGTCTCGCCCGACCGGTGCGAGATGACCGTCGCGTATCCCGAGCGGTGCGCGAGCTCGACAGCATCGATCGTCTCGGAGAGCGTGCCGATCTGGTTGAGCTTGATGAGTACGGCGTTCGCGACCCCTTCGTTCACGCCCCGCCGGATGCGCTCGATGTTCGTGACGAAAAGGTCGTCGCCGACGAGCTGGACCTTGTCCCCGAGCTTCGTCGTGAGGTGCTTCCAGCCGGCCCAATCGTCCTCCGCCAGGCCGTCCTCGATCGAGATCAGCGGGTACTTCGCGCGCCAGGACGCGTACCGCTCGGTCATCTCAGTGGCGGTAAGCGCCGCCTTCTCGCGCGCGAGCGTGTACTTGCCGCTCGCGAAGAGCTCGGTCGCCGCCGGGTCCAGAGCGATCGCGACATCCTCGCCCGCGCGATACCCCGCCTTGTCGATCGCCTCGAGGATGAGGCGGATCGGCTCCTCGTTGTCCTTCAGGCCCGCAGGCGCGAAGCCTCCTTCATCGCCCACGCCCGTGCCCATGCCCCGATCGTGGAGGATCGCCTTCAGCGCGTGGAACACCTCGGCGCCGGCGCGCACGGCCTCGCGGAACGACGTCGCGCCGATCGGCGCGACCATGTACTCCTGCATGTCCGCGGAGTCGGTCGCGTGCCTGCCCCCGTTGAGGATGTTCATGAGCGGCACAGGAAGCGTGCGCGCGAGCGGCCCTCCGAGGTAGCGGTACAGCGGCAGCCCCACAGCGTTCGCCGCGGCCCGCGCGCAGGCCAGCGAGACGCCCAGGATCGCGTTCGCACCGAGCTTCGATTTGTTCGGGGTGCCGTCGAGCTCGAGGAGCAGCCTGTCGATCGCGGTCTGGTCGGCCGCGTCCTCACCGATGAGCTCTGGCGCGATGACGTCGTCGACGTTGCTCACGGCTTTGCGAACGCCCTTGCCGCGATATCGCGCCTTGTCGCCGTCGCGCAGCTCGACGGCTTCGTGCGCTCCCGTCGACGCGCCGGAGGGCACCATCGCCGTACCGCGCGAGCCGTCGGCGAGGATGATGTCGACCGCGACGGTGGGATCGCCACGCGAGTCGAGGATCTCGCGCCCGCGGATCATCTCGATCGTGGTCTCGCTCATGCGGCGCCGACCTTCCCCCGGTCAGGGATCGCCGCGACGCCAGGGAGCGTCTTTCCCTCGATGAGCTCAAGCGAAGCGCCGCCGCCGGTCGACACATGCGTCATCTTGCCCGCGAGACCGAGCTCCCGGGTGGCCTGCACCGACTCACCGCCTCCGACGATCGTCGTGGCTCCGCCGGCGGCGAGCAGCTCGGCCACGCGCTTCGTGCCGGTGGCGAAGGCCGCGATCTCGAAGACGCCAACTGGTCCGTTCCAGAAGATCGTCTTCGCGCGGCGGATCTCGTCGGCATAACTCTCGATCGTGCGTGGGCCGATGTCGACGATCGCCTGATCGTCGGGAACGTCGCCGACGTCCTTCACCGTGGCGGCGCGCGCCCCCTCCTCGTCCACGGACGGCGCGCAGAGCACGTCCTCCGGCAGTAAGACGCGCTTCCCCCGCGCCTTGGCGTCGTCGAGGATCGCCCGCGCCTCGCTCGCCCGGTCGGGCTCCGCGAGCGAGCGACCGATCCTGCGTCCGGTCGCGAGCAGGAAAGTGTTGGCCATCCCGCCGCCGATCGCGAGCGCGTCGACGCGCGCCAGGAGCGCGCGCAGGACGTCGATCTTCGTGCTCACCTTCGCGCCGCCGATGATCGCGATGAACGGCCGCTGCGGCGCGCTCAGCAGTCCGCCGAGCGCGAGAAGCTCCTGCTCGAGCAGCAGACCCGCGTACGCGGGCAGGATCTTCGCCACGCCCTCCGTCGACGCGTGCGCGCGATGCGCGGCGCCGAAGGCGTCATTCACGTAGAGGTCGTAGCCGTCGGCGAGTTGCCTCGCGAACGCGGGGTCGTTCTTCTCCTCCTCGGGATGGAAGCGGACGTTCTCGAGCAGCACGACATCGCCGGGGCGCAGCTTCGTGACGGCTTCGCGCACCGCCGGACCGATGGAGTCAGGCAACAGCGCGATGTCGCGTCCGAGGAGCTCGCCGAGCTTGCGCGCGACCGGCCGGAGGCTCTGTTTCGGATCGGGTCCCTTCGGCCGCCCGAGATGCGAGCAGAGCGCGAGAGCGGCCCCGTGCTCGAGCAAGTAGCTGACTGTCGGCAAGAATGCGCGGATCCTCGTGTCATCAGCGACCTCAAGCTCACCGTCACCAGCGTGAGAAGTCTTCAAGGGGCAGTTGGCATCCACACGGACGAGGACCTTCTTCCCGGACGGATCGACGTCCCGGACGGTCCGCTTGGAGAAGCCCGTCAACTACCGCGCGCCAGCGGCCGCCGGGACCCGCATCCTCGACGCGACGAACGCCGCGATGTCAGCGAGACGGCACGCATAACCCCACTCGTTGTCGTACCAGGAGATGACCTTCACGGTGTCGCCGAGCACGATCGTGTCGATCGCGCTAACGATCGTGGACCGGTCGTCGCCCTTGAGGTCGCTCGAAACGAGCGGCTCTTCGGTGTAACCCATGATGCCCTTGAGCTTGCCTTCGCTCGCGCGCTTGAAGGCCGCGTTGACCTCTTCCTTCGTGACCTCCCTCCCGAGGGTCGCGACGAAGTCCACGACGGACACGGTCGACGTCGGCACGCGGAACGCCATGCCGACGAACTTGCCCTTGAGATCGGGGATCACGAGCGCGACGGCTTTCGCGGCACCGGTCTCCGACGGAACGATGTTCTCGGCCGCGGCCCTGGCGTCACGCGGCTCCTTCGCCGCGGTGTCGAGCGTGCGTTGCGAGTTGGTGTACGCGTGAACGGTGGTGAGGAAGCCCTTCTTGATGCCGAACTCGTCGTTGAGCACCTTCGCGACCGGCGCGAGGCCGTTCGTCGTGCACGACGCGTTGCTGATGATGTTGTGCTTGGCCGGGTCGTAGGCGTCCTCGTTGACGCCCAGCACGACCGTGAGGTCCTCGTTCTTCGCCGGCGCCGAGATGATGACCTTCTTCGCACCAGCGTCGATGTGCGCTTTCGCCTTTGTCGCGTCGGTGAAGAAGCCGGTCGATTCGATGACGATGTCCACGCCGAGCGCCTTCCACGGGAGCTTGGCCGGATCCTTCTCCTGCAACACCTTGATGCTCCGGCCGTTGATCACGAGCGAGTCGGCCGTGGCCGATACGTCGCCCTTGAAGTTGCCGTAGTTGGTGTCGTGCTTGAAGAGGTAGGCGTTCATCTGTGGGTCCGTAAGGTCGTTGACGGCGACGACCTCGAGCTGGGGCTGGCGCTCGAGGACCGCCTTCAGGAACTGCCGACCGATACGGCCGAAACCGTTGATGCCGACGCGCACGCTCATGGCTGACCCCCTTGTTGATCTGAGACTAAAGGAACCACTCCCCTCGCCCCGATAGGCGCTCCCGGGCGGCGAGCACGGCGCCGAGCATGCCGACATCCCCGCCGAGCGCGGCGGACACGACGCGCACCGCGGCCGCCGGCGCGCGGAATGCGCGTTCGGCAATGGCCCGACGCATCGGACCCAGGACGTGGGCGGGTTGGTTTTCGGCGATGGACCCGCCGACGACGATGAGCGCCGGGTTGAGCACGTTGACGAGACCTACCGCGAGATTCGCGAGCGCGCGCTCCGCGCGCGTCACGATCATCGTCGCGCGGGCGTCGCCGCGCGCCGCGGCGGCGAAGACGTCGGCCGCGTCCGCGACCCCGTACGCGGCGGCCATGTTGCGACCCGCGGCGAAGGACTCGGCGCAGCCGAAGGAGCCGCAGCCGCACCGCGGCAGATCCGCCCCCTCATCACGCGACGTGTCCAGCCCGAGCGCGACGGGCCAGTGCCCGATCTCGCCCGCAGTGTTCGTCGCACCACGCAGCATGCGGCCGCCGCTGACGATCGTGCCCCCGAGCCCGGTCGACACCGTGACGTAGACGAAGTCGCGAGCGCCCTGCGCCGCGCCGACCCGACCCTCGGCGATCGCGGCCATCGCGGTGTCACGGTCGACGAACACGGTGAGGCCGTCGAGCGCGTCGGACAGTCGGGCTGCGAGCGGGAACTCCACGAACCCGACGAGGTTCGGAGCTTCGTGCACGAGCCCGGTGCGATGGTCCAGCGGGCCGGGCGCGGCGCAACCGACCGCGACAAGCTCATGCAACGGAATGCCTGCGTCGCGGGCGCTCGCGCGCGCGGACTCCGCGAGCGCACGAACGATGGAGTCGGCGCCGTCCCGGGGTGTGCGGCGCTCATCGCGCGCGACGATCTCGTGACGGTCGCCGTCAAGTGTTGCGACGACCGCACGGATGTGCGTGCCGCCGAGGTCGATGCCGAGGAAGTGGTTGTCGCTCAGACTCTAGGAAGCTTGCCGGCGAGCTCCGGCGATGACAGCACGCTGGCGTCGCCGAGCATGACGCTTCTCTGCGCGACCTTGTACCCCTTCCTCGCCTTGTCCTTGCCGAACGTCTTCTCGGCGTCGGCGAAGATCGTGGTCACGAGCAGCGCGAGATACGGCAGCGCCTGCGAGTCAGCGAGCTGCTCGCGCTCGAGCGCTTCGACGTCGATGCGATCGTCGACGATGGGGAGCGGGCGATCGATCGGATCCGCCTGCTCGTCGACGCGCATGAGGAGGTTGGAGATGCGCTCTTCTACACGGCCTTTGCCGTACTGACCGTTGTTGTATTCGGCGATGAGCGCGTTCGCGAGCGCGGCCACCATGCCGGCGCGACTGCCGACGATGCCCGATGTCGGAAGCGGCGTCCCCATGACCGGTGGCGGAGCCGGCTTGTCGCGGCCGAAGCCGAAGAGCCCACGCTTCTTCTTCTCGGTCGGCGCGCCCGGCGGCGGGCTCCACTCCTCGACGGGCGGCGTCCCTGGCTCGGGGATGCTGAGGGCCTGCGTGCGCAGATCGGCGCCCGCCGGGCTACCCCACGGATCGGCGGAGTTCGGGCTCACCGCGGGTGCGGACCAGGTCTTCTGCGACGGCGGCGGAGCTGGCGCGACCCACGCGTCATTCTCCGGCGTCGGCGTCGTTGCGGGCGCCGTCCAAGAGCGCTGCGCCGGCGTCGACTCGGGCAGCGTCCCCCAGGGATCGTCCGCGGGGGCCGGCGTCGCCGGCTCCGAGGCGGGAGGCGCGCTCCAACGCTCGGACGTGGGGGCGGGCGGCGCCGGTGTGCCCCACTGGTCCGAGGCGGTCGCGGGCGGCGCCCACGAGTTGACCGGGGGTTCGTCGGTGGTCGGCGCGGCCGATTCCGTGGGAGCGGGACCAAAGATGCCGGACAGGGCGCTCAGTCGATCGTCCAGCGCCGGCTGCGGGGTGTCTTCGACCTGCGGGGTTATCCAGTCCTGTGCGGGCGCGGGCGCCTCCGGCGCGGCCGTCCATTGGGGAGCGACCTCGGAGATCGGTGCGGGCTCGGACGGTGTCGCCGTCCAATCGTCGACGGGCACCGCCTGGTCGGGCGTGATCCAGTCCTGCGTCGCCGCCGGGACCTCTGCCGCCGGCGCGGTCTCGGGCTGCGCCGCGAACGACGGCACGCGGTCGGGCGTGGACGCGAACGTATCGGCCGACGCCTCGAACGCAGGCGCGGGCGTGGGGGTCGACTCAAATGGGGGCGGCTCGTATGCGGGCGGCGCGGTCCGCGCTACGGTCTCGATGACGCCATCGCGCACCAGCGCCGCGAGTCCGGTGAGCGCGGCGTCCTGGTCCATGTGAAGCATCGCGGCGATCGCATTCAGGTCGCGCTCGCCGTTCACCGCGAGCACGACCCGCCAGCGCTCCGACGTCAGCGTGACTGCCCCCTGGTCCACGGCGCGCTCGGAGAGGCGGAACGGTAGATCGTCGCTCGGGATGAGCGCGCGGAGCTCTGCGAGGCGTTTGCGCTCCGCCTCGCGCTCCTCCTCGGCCTTTTTGCGCGCGGCCTCCCGCTCCTCGTCGGCCTTCTTGCGCGCGGCCTCCCGGTCCTCCTCGGCCTTTCGGCGCGCTTCTTCAGCACGCTTCTTCGTCTCCGCGGCCTGTCGGAGGAGGTCATCGAGAGCTCCGTCGAGATTCGCGGGCGGCGCGTCATCCCACGGTGTGAACTCGAAGTCGGCACCTTCGAGCTCGAAGATCGCGCCGAGCGCGATCAGCGGCTCTTCTTCATCGAGCACCGCGGTGACGACGCGGCCCTCCGCGATGCCGAGCGCGCCGACGCGTTCGCCGGCCCGGACCTGCAGCTCGCCGGTCTTCTTGGTCTGACCGAGCAGCTCCAGGACCGACCGGAGCGGGAAGTCCTGGACATTCCCGCGGAGCGTCATCGGATCGCGACCTGGCTGACTTTGTCGAACACGTGCAGCTTCCTCAGATCGAAGCCGACCCGCAGCGTCGCACCCGGGCGCGTCTGCGTTTCCGTGGACACGCGCGCGACGAACGTCTGTCCGCCCGCGGAGAGCTGAAGCTGCAGCTCGTTGCCGAGGAACTCCACCACTTCCACCTGAGCCTCAACGGGCAAGTGGCCGTTCTGCTGCGCGCTTCCGAGGGCGTCGATATCCTCAGGGCGCACCCCGAGGACGACTTCGCGCCCGACCGCGTCGGCCGCTTTGCCCTTCACCGGCGCGCGGAAGAAGCCAGCGTCGGCGGCCGCGCCGCCCGCGTCGCTGACGATCTTGGCATCGAAGAAGTTCATCGAAGGCGATCCGATGAAGCCCGCGACGAACAGATTCACCGGACGCTCGTGAAGGTTCTCCGGAGTTTCCAGCTGTTGGAGGATGCCCTCGTTCATCACGGCGATGCGGTCGCCCATCGTCATCGCCTCGATCTGATCGTGCGTCACGTAGATCGTCGTTCGCAGCAGACGCTGATGGAGCTTCTGCAGCATCGCGCGGGTCTGGATGCGCAGCTTGGCGTCAAGGTTCGAAAGCGGCTCGTCCATCAGGAAGACCGCGGGCTCGCGCGCGATCGCGCGGCCGACCGCGACGCGTTGCCGCTGACCCCCGGAGAGCTCCTTGGGCTTGCGTTTGAGCAGCTGCCCGATAGAGAGCATCTCGGCGACCTCGTTCACCCGCCGCTCGATCTCGGTGCGCGCGACGCCGCGAAGCTTGAGGCCGAAGGCGATGTTGTCGTACACGCTCATGTGCGGATAGAGGGCGTAGTTTTGGAAGACCATCGCGATGTCACGATCCTTCGGTGCGACGTCGTTGACGCGGCGTTCGCCGATGAAGATGTCGCCCGAGGTCTGCTCCTCAAGCCCGGCGAGCATCCGGAGCGCGGTCGTCTTGCCGCAGCCTGACGGGCCCACGAGAACGAGGAACTCCTCGTCGCGGACCTGCAGGTTCAGATCTTTGACTGCGCTGACGTCGCCGAACTTCTTCGTGACGTGCTCGTATGTGACGGTCGCCATTCGCGATTGAGTCTAAGGTCAGGGCGGGTCGGGCAGCAGACGGGAGAACAGCGAGCCGAAGCGCGTTGCCGCCCGATCGATCAGGGTCACGCGCGCGTGGATCGCATCGGCGCGCGAGCGCTCGGCGCCGGCGCGTAGCCGCGCCAGGACACGGATCCGGTAGGCCACGGCGCCGGGGGGCGGGTCGAGCGCCATGAGGAGGAGGCGGCCCTCCCCTGAGGCGACCGCCTCGCTGTCGGCAACAGCGATCTGACGGGGCCGTCCTGTCGCGCTCGCGTAGTACGCGACCCGGGCAAAGGCTTCGCGCACGTCGTCGTCGCCCACGTCAAGGCGCACCGCCAGGGCGCGTTCGGTCGGAAGCTCGCGAAGCTCGCGAAGCTCGCTCTCGATCCCCCAGGCGCGTCCGCTCGGGACGCCGAGCGTCAGCGTGCCCGCATTCTCCTCGAGCGCGGCGCGCGGTGTGGTGCGCCGGAATTGCGGGCGATCGTCGTCGGCCGCGGCGGGAGCCGCGACGACGGCGAGCAGAACGAGTGCCAGAGAAAGTGTCCGGCGCATGCCGTGAAGTTATGCCGCGGGATGCCTCGTGTCTGTCCCTCGCGCGTCACACGTTCGTGCGACAGCGCCGGACACAAAAGAGGTACCGCGTTCAGGCGAGGCGGACGAGGTACGTCCCGATCTCGTGCGGCGCGAGCCTGACCGCGACCGCGCCGTCCACAACGTCGGGCGGCGCGGCCGTCCGGACGATGTCGAGGCCGGTGTTGCCGAGAGCGAGATCGCCCTCGCGAAGATCTACAGCGCGCGCGTCGAGCGCGGCGCGCGCGAAACGGAGGGTCGCGGACGCCGGCTCGCGCGAGGCATTGAAGACCCGCGCGACGAGCGCGCCGTTGGGTCCGGCACGCAGCGCCGAAGGCTGGACCGCGGCGTCGCCCTCTATCGAATAGAAGGAGCGAGTCCCCTCGTTCCCCCGCGCGAGCCACGCCGGCGAGAGCCACTCCCGGATCTCGCGAGCCGCACGCGGGAGCGTCATGTCCTTTCCCAGGGGCACAACGCAGTACCGGTACTCGCGCTCACCGATGCACTGCGCGCTCGGTGTAGCGAGTGCCGGTCCCGCGTGCCCGTTGCGTTCGGGGAGATCGCCGCGCGACAGCCACCCGACCGCCCGGAGCAGCGTGATCGCGATCGTCCGCCCGTCATGGAGGACCGCGTATTCGCGCAGGCCGTCGACGCCGACGGCGAGGCCGCGCGTGGCGCCCTCGACGGCGATGAGATCGTGGACGGCGCGCTCTGCAGTCGGCTGCTCGATCCATCCCGGACGTGGCGCGACGCGCGTTTCGCGGTCGAGCCAGGCGAAGGCCGCGCCGGCGCGGTGAGTCAGCGAGCTCGTGCCGCTTTCGCACAGCACGCGCAGCCGGTGATCGCGCGCCTGGTTGTCGACGACGAGCCGGACGCCGACGCGTCGCGCGCCCGCGTCGAGCGAGATCTCGGCACGCACGGCGCACGAGACGAGCTCCGGCGACCGCGCGAGCCGGTCTTCGCGCAGGCCCGCGGGAAGCCGCAGATCCAGCTCGACCGTAACGGTCGCACAGTCACCGACGGCCCCGGTGCGCCGCGTCCCGACCTGGTCACGCGTGCCGAGCGTCGGCCCGGCATATGAATAGGTGTACTCGTCGCCTCGGTCGCCCTCGTCCAGCAGCGCCCCGTGAGGACCGGACCGCTCGCCGGTCACGCGGTCGATCACCGCGAACGAGCCGTCCAGCGCGACCTCGACTCGCAGGGCTTCGTTCTCGATGACCCCATCCGCCGGCGACGACACTCCGGCGCCGTCGGTGCGCCGCGCGGGTGCGGTGCCAAGGGCGGCGCACCGCACGCGCGTTGGCACCCCCTCCAGCATCACGACAGCGTCCCGCTCCCAGGGCACCGCGCTCCACACGACCGCCGCGTCGGCGGAGCCGCCGAGCTCACGCACAAGACGCGAAGCGAGGGCCTCTCCGTCGCGACGAACGCGCGCGAAGCGCGGCGCCATGTCAACGTCATGCACATCGTCGATCGAGCAGCCGCAGATCGAATCGTGCGGGTGGTTCTGCAGAAGCGTGCGCCAGAGCGAACGCACCTCTTCGCTCGACTTGCCGCCGGCCAGCGCATCGAGGGGCTCGCAGCGCTCGAGCAGGAGCCGTTCGCAGTCCACGTTCTCCTGCTTAATCCACACGCGCGTCGAATTCACGCCGCGGAGGATCGGGCGGTAGCGGCCGCGCACCATCTCGCCCACGACCATGCCGCGAGGCTGGGCCATCACTGCTTCGTACTCTTCGAGGCTCGCGATCCGTGCGTCGACGTTCGGCGCCGCCGCGTGCATCGCGGCGACCGCCTCGGGCAGACGCGCGTAGGCATCGACGTGATCGTCGCCGGCCATGAAGAGAAGCGTCGGGCCGTTGGCGTACGCGGCAGTGACATCCAGCATGCGGCGGAGGCGGCGCCGCACGCGCGCGCGAAGCTGCTCGGGCGTCTCGGCAACGTCGCCGACGAGCTGCAGTCCGCCGGAGTAGTGATCGACAAGGTGGGTCGCGACAACGCGGTCGCCGGATGGCCCTTGCCAGTGGAACTCCGCGCCAACGCGCTCGCCCTCGTCGCCGACGCCGCGCGAGAAGACGTAGCTGTTGTACCCGAAACCGCGGAGGATCTGCGGCGTCTGTGCCGGATGACCGAACGGATCCGCCACGTAACCGACGCGCATCGCGCGCCCGAACGTCGCGGAAACGCGGAGCCCTTCCTGGAAGTTCCGGAGCAGCGACTCACCCGACACGAGCAGGTTGTCAGCCAGCACGTACCACGGCCCAATGAAGAGACGCTCAGCGCGCACGAGCGCCTCGATCCGCGGTCGATCGGCGGGGCGCTTCTCGAGGTAGTCCTCGGCCCAGATCGTGTGCCCGTCGAAGGTGAACGAACGGAAGGCGCTGTCGCGCTCGAGCAGGTCAAGCAGCTTCGACACCATGAGCACGAGGCGCGCGCGATACCCCTCGAAACGCTCGTACCACTCGCGATCCCAGTGTGTGTGCGGCACAACGAGCGCATGCCAGCGCATGCGGCGCCGCAGCAGCGCGACGGCGAGCGGCGCGGTGAGGCCGGAGATCGTGCCGACCAGGGCGCCGGCGAGGACGTCCAGCGGGTAGTGCACACCCACGGCGATGCGCCCGAAGGCGACCGCGACCGCGAAGAGCAGCGCCGGTATGCGCCACGCGGGCGCGACGCGACCCAGCGCCACCGCGGCACCGAAGGCGAACGCGGCGTCGCCCGAAGGGAACGAGAAGCTCGTGGGCTCGGGGATCAGCGTCGGTGGAAGGTCCAGCACCACCGTGAACGGGCGGGGGCGGCGCACGACGAGCTTGAGCAGCTCGGCGACGAGCCAGCCGTCGCACAGCCCGAGGTACACGGTGAGGGCGCCCCACAGTCCACGGCGACCCCAGCCGCGCGCGCGGGCGATGAGGACACCGCCGATCCACCAGACCAGTCCGTTCCAGTTGAGATACGCCACCGCGATGGCGAGACCAGCGAGAAGCGGGTTGCCCGCGACAGCGATGGTCATCGCGTTGAATAGCTGGCTGTCGAACGCGCCGAGTCCCTCCATCAGCGTCGACGCACGTGCCGCCAGACGAAGATCCCGACCGCCAGCAGGATCGCCGCCGCGACGAGGTAGTCGAGGCCCCGGAGAGAGTGCTTGAGGTCGAGCCAGTGATCGCCGAGCTGCATCCCGCCCCAGACCAGGAGCATCACCCAGGGGATGGCCCCCAGGATCGAGAACAGGGTGAAGCGCCAGAGCGGCATCCGCGCGATCCCCGCGGGCACGGAGATGAACGTCCGGACGATGGGAAGCATCCGCGAGAAGAACACCGTGGCCTCACCGAACCGCGCGAACCACCTCTCGGCCAGCTCGAGGTCGTGGGCGCTGATGAGAACGTATTTCCCGTACCGCTCCACCAGTGGCCGACCGCCATATGCTCCGATCGCATAGCTGGCGAGCGAGCCGAGCGTGTTCCCGAGAACGCCAGCGACGACCGCACCCCAGTATGTCCAGGGGGACGACGTCAGCGGCTCAACGAGACCCCGCGACACGCTCCAGCCGGCGAACGGAAGGATCAGCTCTGACGGCAGTGGGATGGCGGCGCTCTCGATGGCCATCGCGATCACGACGCCGAGATAGCCGAAGCGCTCGTAGAGCGCCTCGAGGAAGGGAATGACGACGGCATCGATCGCTTCGAGCACCTCGGTATGATGGCGTCACGACGGGAAGGGTGCGTGAACTCAATTGGAGGGACGCATGCCTGACGATCACCTGACACTCGACGAACGCCTGACGGACGGGCTCACCAAGATCGGCTCGGCCGACATCGTTGTCGGCATCCCGAGCTTCCGCAATGCGGCGACGATCGGCTATGTCGCCGCGACCGCCGCCAAGGGCCTGCTCGAGTACTTCCCCGGCGCTCGAGTCGCGATCGTGAACGCCGACGGCGGCTCGCAGGACGGCACGCCCGATCGAGTGGTCCAGGGCGCGTCCGGCGTACCCGTGGCCGTGGGTCGTTACATCGGTCCGCCCGGCAAGGGCTCCGCGTTCCGCGCGATCTTCACCGCCGTTGGGATGCTCGGCGCACGCGCGTGCGCCGTTGTCGACAGCGACCTGCGCAGCATCACGCCCGAGTGGATCGGTCGACTCCTGACGCCGGTCACGAAGGGCGAAGCCGACTACATCACTCCCCTCTACGCGCGGCACAAGCATGACGGCACCATCACGAACTCGGTCGCGTATCCGCTGACTCGCGCGCTCTACGGCCTGCGCGCGCGCCAGCCGATCGGCGGCGAGTTCGGCTTCCGCGCCGACCTCGCGCGTGTCTACCTCGAGCAGCCGGTGTGGGACAGCGACGTCGCGCGCTTCGGGATCGACATCTTCATGACGACGACCGCGATCGTGCGCGGATCGCGCGTGGCACAGGCATTCCTCGGCGCGAAGGTCCACGACCCGAAGGATCCCGCGGCCGACCTCGGCCCGATGTTCACGCAGGTCGTCGGCACGCTGTTCCGCCTTGCAGCCGACAACGAGGCGGCGTGGTCGAAGGTCCAAGGCTCGAAGGACGTGCCGCTCATCGGCGACGTCATGCCGGTCGAGCCGGAGGCGATCCCCGCGGACCCGGCGCGCCTGCGGGAGAAGTACGCCGCGGGAAAGGCCGAGCACGAGCCCGCATGGCGCGAGATCCTTTCCGTTCGCGTACCAGAGACGATCGACGCGAAGACCTGGGCACGCATGGTCTTCGATCACCTGGCTGCGGCGCTGCGGCGACGGGGGGCGAGCGAGCAGATCGCTCAGTCATTGCTCCCTCTCTATCAGCTGCGCACGGCTTCGTTCATCGAAGAGGTGCGCGACATGACCACGACGCAGTCGGAGATCGTCATCGAGGACGGCGCGCGCGCCATGGAAGAGGAGAAGCGCCGCTTCTGCGACGACCGCAGTCACGACAAAGCGAGGAGCGCGTCCACCGCGTGAGCGTTTCGCTCAAGGAGGATGCGCTCGTCCTGATCACCGAGAACGACGGCTCTCTTGAGCTCGGAAGCGCGAGCCCATTCGGGCTCTACTACCACGACACGCAGTTCCTTTCGGGGTACGCGCTGCGCGTGAACGGATCGCCGCCGATCCTGCTGTCGGCGAACACCGAGCAGAACTACGTCGCCACCTTCCAGCTCATGCGATCGGAGGGCCCCTCCATCGGCACCGCGCGCCACGCGGCGCAGGCGCTATCGATCCGGCGCACGCGATTCCTCGCTGACGGCCTGCGCGAACGCATCGGGGTGCTGAATGCGAACCCGGGCCCCGTTCGCGTCGCGCTCGAGCTCGAGTTCGAGGCCTCGTTCCGCGACATGTTCGCGGTCCGCGGTTACCGCGACGTCGCGGCTGCGCCGCACGAGATCAAGCGAGGCCCCCGCGAGGGCGGCATCGTCTTCGAACGCGTCGGACGTGATGCGGTGCGCAGAACAACGGATATCACGATGCGTCCAGCGCCCGACCGCATCGACGGCAACATCTTCTACATCGAGCGCGAGCTGCCGCCGCAGGGTCTGCTCAGCATCGAGCTCTCGGTGATCCCGCGCGAGGACGGCGCCGGCGCGGCACCCTCGCCCGACCGCTTCGACGACGCGATCGACGCGCTCAACGCGCGCTATCGCCGCTTCCTGCGCAGCTGTGCCCGCTACACGACGAGCTCCGAGACCCTTGACGAGGGCCTCATCACGCGCAGCGCTCTGGACCTGCGCGCGCTGATGGAGTTCCACGACAGCGGACCGTTCCCCACCGCGGGCATCCCGTGGTACGCGGTGCCGTTCGGGCGCGACGGGCTCATCTGCGCGTACCAGACGCTGGGCTGGAACCCCGACATCGCACGCGGGACGCTGCGGCTGCTCGCGAAGTACCAGGGCCAGAAGGTCGACGACTTCTCGGAAGAGGAGCCGGGGAAGATCTTCCACGAGCTGCGACGCGGCGAGCTCGCGCGACTTGGGGAGATCCCCCACCGTCCGTACTACGGGTCCGTCGACGCGACGCCGCTCTTCGCGCTCATCGTCGCCGAAACGGTGAAGTGGACCGCCGACCGCGAGCTCTGGCGCGAGCTGCTGCCGGCGGCCGAGCGCGCGCTCACCTGGTGCGACACGTACGGCGACGCCGACCGCGACGGATACGTGGAGTACGGCCCGCGTGAGTCGGACCTTCGAAGTAAGGGATGGAAGGACTCGCCGCAGTCGCTCTCGGGTCCGGACGGAACGTGGTCGAAGCTGCCAGCCGCGCTCGTCGAGGTCCAGGCGTACGTCTACGCCGCGAAGATGGGCCTCGCCGACCTGTATGCGCTGGACGGCGACGCGGTGCGGGCCGACCGCCTCCGCGGCGAGGCGCGCGAGCTACGCGAGCGCTTCGAGCGCGACTTCTGGATGCCCGACGAGGGCTGTTACGCGCAGGCCCTCGACGGCGACAAGAAACAGGTGCGGGCGGTCACGAGCAACGCCGGGCACGCCCTGTGGTGCGGCATCGCCAGCCTCGACCGCGCGGCGACGATCGTCCACCGGCTCATGACACCCGACATGTACACCGGGTGGGGCATCCGCACGCTCTCCAGCACGTACCCGACGTACAACCCGATGAGCTACCACAACGGCTCGGTGTGGCCCCACGACAACTCGCTCATCGCACATGGCTTCGCGCGATACGGCTTTCGGGAGGAGGCGGCGGAGATCACCAGCGCGCTCATCGAAGCGGGTCGCCGGTTTCCGGACGCGCGCGTCCCCGAGCTCTTCTGCGGTTTCCAGCGCGACCTGCGCTTCGCGTCGCGGCCGGCCGATTACCTCGTCTCATGCATACCGCAGGCGTGGTCGGCGGGCATGGTGTTCCTCGGCCTGCGCACCCTGCTGGGTCTCGTGCCAGATCTCGCGACGCAGCAGCTGCACATCGATCCGGCGCTTCCGCCCTGGCTCGAGCGCATCGACGTTCGCGACATGCAGGTCTTCGGCGCGCGCATGACGTTCCGCGTGCGCCGCGGCGCGAAGGGCGACCACGTCGCCGGCGGGCAGGGCCGCCTCGCGCAAACGCGGATGGCCGCTCCCGCGTGACGCGGGGCGTGCGCCGCGTCCTCTTCATCCACTACACGACGCCGCAGATCCTCGGCGGAGTCGAGCAGGTCATGGCCGCGCACATCGCCGCGCTCCAAGCGGCCGGCAAGGAGGTCGCGGTGCTCGCCGGCCGCGGCGGCGCGAAGCCGCCCGGCGTCAGCGTCATCCGCGTCTCGGAGGCCGACTCGCGGCATCCCGCCGTGGAACGTGACCTCGCCGCGCTTTCGAAAGGCGTACGCCGCCCCGAACACGACGCGCTGGCCGCGCGCCTCGTGACGAAGATCCGTCCGCACGTGGAGCGCGCCGAGCGCGTCGTCGTGCACAACGTCATGACGATGCCCCTGAACCTCGCGCTCACGACCGCGCTCGCGTCGCTCGCGCGGGAGCATCCGGGGCGCTTCATCGCTTGGACGCACGACATCTCGTACTTCGACGAACGCTACGCGGCGCTGCGCCGCGAGGGCGCGCCGTGGGACATCGTCACTCGCGCGGTGCCCGGCGTGCGCTACGTCACTGTTTCCCAGGAACGAGCACAGCAGCTCTCGCAGCTCACCGGGCTGGCGCGCCGCGAGATCGAGGTCGTGACGAATGGCGTCGATGTCGGAGAGGTCCTCGGCCTCGCGCCGACCGGCGTCCAGCTCGCGCAGCGCCTGGGCCTCTTCGACGCGGATCCGCTCCTCCTGCTTCCGGTGAGGCTCACGCGGCGCAAGCGCATCGAAGTGGCCATCGACGCGACCGCGGCCCTCCGTCGTCGCGGTCATCCGGCGATGCTCGTCGTGACAGGGACGGCCGGACCGCACGACGCCACGAACGAGGCCTATCTCGCGGAGCTCGTCGCGCGAGCGAAGAACGTGGAGGGAGTGCACCTCCTGGCGGCGCTTGGCCTCCGGATCAAGTACGGCACCGTCGTCGACCTCTATGCCCTCGCCGATGTGCTCGTCTTCCCTAGCGAGAGCGAGGGCTTCGGCATCCCGATGCTGGAAGCGGGCCTGCACCGGACGCCGATCGTGTGCAGCGACATCCCGGCGCTGCGCGAGACCGGGGGCGACGACCCGATCTACATCCCTCCCGACGCGAGCGGGGAGGTCATCGCGGACGCCATCGAGCGGGCGCTCGACACGCCGGTCATGCGGATGCGCGCCCGCGCGCGCGAGCACGCCTGGCCGCGCGTCCTGCGGGAGCGCGTGCTACCCGTCATCCTCGGACGCGCCACGTGAAGTGCCTCGTCGCGATCGTCGATCCGGAGCGCGACCGCGCGGTCGTCGATCTCGCGGTGGCCCTTGCTGCCGGCGAGGAGGTGATCCTCGCGTCCGTCATCGAGGTGCCTGAGGGCGAGACCCTCGCGTCGGTCCAGCCCGAGGCGCGCCGACTGCGTCGCACGCTCGATCAGCTCGCGCCCCCCGACGCGCACGTGCGGACACTTGTGACCGTCGCGCGGTTGGGTTGGCAGGCGATCCAGGAGGCCGTCGCGAGCGAACGTCCGGAGCTCCTGCTCCTGTCCTGGCGTCGTCCGGGTTGGGATCTGCTCGGCACGACCATCGAAGACGTGCTGCGCGCGCCGCCCTGCGACATCGCCGTCGTGAAAGGGCCGTTCTCGCGCGCGCGTCGCGTACTCGTGCCGGTGCGCGGCGGCAGGTATGCCGATCTCGCCGCGAAAGTCGCGATCGGCTGGGCGCGCGCGCGGCGGCAGCGTGACCCTGCTGCACGTCCGCGCGACCGGACGCCACACACCGACGCTGTACCAGCTTCTCGGTGAGCGCGCGCTCGACGAGCGCGTCGATCGCCTCGTGACCCGCACCGGCGACCCGGCCGAGGTCATCACGGAGGAGCTCGCCGAGCACGACGCGATCGCGTTCGGCGCGACCGGTCGCGCCGGTGAGGAGGACCCGCTCGGCCCGGTCGGACAGGCGATCGTCGCGAACGCCCGCGCGGCGGTGATCGTGCGCACGGCCGTGCCGGTCGCGCCGAACGCGTTCGTCACGAAGCCTCCCCTACCCGCCGACCGCGCGGAGCGCAGCCGCGTCATCGGCGAGCTCGTCGACAAGTGGTTCGTCCAGAACACGTTCGCCTCCACCGAGTTCGCCGACCTTCGCCGCCTGGTCGAGGCCAAAGAGCGCCAGAACCTCCGCATCTCGGTCGGCCTGCCGACGCTGAACGAGGAGGCCACGATCGGTCGCGTCATCCGCGCGATCCGCACGCGCCTGGTGGAGCGATTCCCACTCGTCGACGAGATCGTCGTCATCGACTCGGATTCGGATGACCGCACGCGGGAGATCGCACGCGCTGAGGGCGTGCCGGTCTACATCCACAGTCAGATCCTCCCCGGTACCGGCAGCTACGTCGGCAAGGGCGAAGCCCTCTGGAAGAGCCTGCACGTGCTCAGCGGTGATCTCGTGGTGTGGGTCGACACCGACGTCTCGAACGCTCACCCAAAATTCGTGTACGGCGTCGTCGGCCCGCTGCTCCTGCGGCCCGACCTGCAGTTCGTGAAAGCCTTCTACCAGCGGCCGCTGCGGATCGGCGGTGAGCTGCAGGCGACGGGCGGCGGACGCGTCACCGAGCTCGCGGCGCGTCCGATCCTCAACCTCTTCTTCCCGGAGCTTTCGGGCATGGTGCAGCCGCTTTCCGGCGAGCAGGGCGGACGGCGCGCGACGCTCGAGCAGCTGCCCTTCTTCACCGGCTACGGCGTCGAGACCGGGCTGCTGATCGACATACTTCAGCGCGCGGGGCTCGGTGCCATCGCGCAGGTCGACATGAAGCAGCGCATCCACCGCAACCAGACCCTGCTCGCCCTCTCGAAGATGAGCTTCGAGATCCTCCAGGTCGCGCTGAAACGCGTCGGCGAAGCGCACGGTCAGCGGCTCTGGGAGGACGCGAACGCCACCCTCAAGCTCATCACCCCGCAGGAGGGCGGAAGCCTGCACCTCGAGATGCACGACATCATCGCTACCGAGCGCCCGCCGATAGCGACGATCCCCGAATACATCTCTGCGCGCCGCCGGTGAAGATCCTCCGCACCGTGGCGGACGTCCGTGCCTGGCGCGCGGGGGCCAGCCGGGTCGGCTTCGTGCCGACGATGGGCGCGCTTCACGCGGGCCACCTGTCGCTCGTACTCCGCGCCGCGCGTGAGACCGACGCGGCGATCGCGTCGATCTTCGTGAACCCGACGCAGTTCGGCCCGAACGAGGACTTCGCCGCGTATCCGCGGCGCGAGGCCGAGGACACGCGCCTGCTGGAAGCGAACGGCTGCGCGGCGGCGTTCGTGCCGCCGGTCGCGGAGGTCTACCCTCATGGTGACGCCACGCGCGTGACGCCCGGGCCGATCGCCGCGCCGCTCGAAGGTGCCGCGCGCCCCGGCCATTTCGTCGGTGTCGCGACCGTCGTCGCCAAGCTGCTCGCCATCGTGCGTCCGGACGTCGCCTTCTTCGGGCAGAAGGACTTCCAGCAGCTGCGCGTGCTGCAAACGATCGCGCGCGATCTCCGTCTCGGCGCGGACGTCGTCGGCTGCCCGACCGTGCGGGAGCCCGATGGTCTCGCGCTGTCGTCGCGCAACGCGTACCTCACCGCCCAGCAGCGACAGGGCGCGGTCGCGCTGTCGCGCGGCCTCTTCGCGGCGCGCGAGCTCTGGGAGCGCGGCGAGCGCGACCCGCGCGCGCTGCGCGCGCGCGTCACCGAGCTCGCCCGTGGCGGTGAGGTCGCTCTTGAATACGTCTCCGTCGCCGATCCCCTCACGCTTGCCGAGCTCGACGCACCGGCCGAGACCGCGGTCATCTCGCTCGCCGCGAATGTCGGCCGAGCGCGGCTCATCGACAATGTGCTCCTCGGGATGAAGATCGAGGAAGTCACGTGAGCACGCTGGCCGAAGAGACGACCGCCCTCCCGAGCGGGTCCGGCGTGGAGGAGCTCTCGCTCCGTGACCGCCGCGGCCGGACGCTCCTGGGCACGCTCACGGCGGCGCACTTCTCGCACCACGTCACCAACTCGCTGCTGAATCCGCTGCTCCCGTCCATCCGCGATGCGTTCGCGCTCAGCTACGCGCAGAGCGGTATCGCAGTGTCGGCCTTCGCCCTTTCGGCGGGTCTCGCGAACGCGCCGTGGGGCGTGCTCGCCGACCGGGTCGGGTCGCGGACCGTCATCGTCCTCGGCCTTCTCCTGATGGGCGTCGTAAGCGTCGCGCTGGCGACGGCCGGCGAGTACTGGCAGCTGCTCGGCTTCCTTGTGCTCATGGGGATCGTTTCGGGCTCATACCACGCGCCGGCGGCGGCGCTCATCGCGCGGACATTCTCACCCAGGGTCCGCGGCGCGGTCATGGGGATGCACATCACCGGCGGGCACTTCGCGTTCTTCGCGGCGCCAGCGCTTGCGGGCTACCTCGTTCTTGCGAGCGGCACCTGGCGCACGCCGTACCTCGCCTTCGCAGTCGCGCCGCTCGTGTTCGGCGGGCTCCTCTGGCTCGTCGCCCCGCGCGTGCAGGAGCCGACCGCTCCCGGCGATCGCTTCGCCGCCTTCCGCGAGATCGCGAACGTGTTCCGCGATGTGGGCCCGATCGTGTCGCTGTCGGTCGTGTTCCAGTTCGGGTTGGCGGCCGTGCTCGCGTTCCTAGCGCTGTACTTCGTGGACGTGCGCGGCATCTCGCCGGCTATCGCCGCCGTCCTGTTCGGCGTTCCCCAGCTCGTGGGGATCATCGGCTCCCCTGCTGGGGGCTGGCTCTCAGATCACCTGGGCCGGAAGACCGTGATCCTGGGCGCTCTGACGCTGCTCGGTCCCACGATCTTCGCGATCACCGTCGTACCCAACGAGGCGCTGGTCATCGTGCTCGTCGTGTTCGGCCTGCTCTGGGCGATGCGCTCGACAGTCACGGAGACGCTCGTCATGGACAGCGCTCCTCCGGGACGCCGAGCGACGGTGCTCGGCGCCTTCTATCTGGCGAACGCTGAGATCGGCGGGCTGGGCGCGCCGCTCTTCGGACTCCTTGCGCAGGCGGTCGGGCTGGCGACGGCGTTCGCGTGGATGGGTGTCGCGTTCGTGGTGCTTTCGGCCGGCGTGCTGTTGATCGGCCGCCGGCTGTAGTGGCCTACGGCGCGAGGGCTCCGACGAGCAGCGTCATCGACTGGTTGAGCGGCGCGGCGACGCCGCGTTTCTCGCCCTCGCGATGCACCGCACCGCAGATCGCGTCCACTTCCGTCTGGCGGCCGGCCTGCACGTCCTGCAGCATCGACGATCGATTCGCGCCGGTGAGCGCCGCCATCTCGCGCCACCAGCGCCGAGCTTCGTCCTGGCTCATCGCTACGCCGGCGGCCGTGGCGACGCGCGCGACCTCGGACGCGAGGACGTCGGCGACCCGAGCGCCCGCCGCGTCCGCGAGAAGCTCGGCGTTCGTGTAGCCGAGCAGCGCGGTCGTCGGATTCACCGCCGCGTTCGTCGCGACCTTGCGCCACACCGAGGGCCACGCGTCGTCGGTCGCGGTGACCGTCATGCCGCCTCGGCCCAGGGCGGCGGCCAGCGCCTCGAAGGCGCGACGTGGTGCGGTGCCGCGAGGCCGACCGAGCTCGACGCGCCCGGCGCCCGTCGCGTGCAGCGCTCCTCGCTCGTCGAGCCGCGCACCCACGTAGATGACCCCGACGGTCGCGCGGTCCTCACCGACCGCGGCGACGAGCGCTTCGTGGTTGCCGAGGCCGTTCTGGATCGTGATCGCCGTGCCGTCCGGAGCGAGGATGCGCCCGGCGACGTCCGCGGCCCACGCGGTGCCGTGCGTCTTCACGCACACGACGGCGACATCGACCGGCCCCTGGTCAGGCCGGAGCGGCGCTTTCGTCCGATCGATGGGAACGATCCGGCTCACCTGACCCACCAGAGCGCGCTCGACCACGTGGCCGATGGCGCCCATGCCGATGATGGCGACGCGCAGCCGGACCGGTTCGCCGATGACTCAGACCGCCTTGGGCCGCGCGACGTTCTGTCGGAGCGCGGCGAGCTCGCTCTCCTTCATCGTGAAGCTGTGCTCCGCGTCGGGGAAGCGCCCCTCGCGCACGTCGCCGTCGAACGCGCGGAGCGCGTCGACGACCGCCGTCCCGATCTCGGCATAGCGTCTTGCGAACTTCGGCCTGAAGTCGCCGTAGAGGCCGAGCACGTCGTGCAGCACCAGCACCTGGCCATCGCAGTCGACTCCGGCGCCGATCCCGATCGTCGGGACCCTGAGTCGCTCGGTCACCATCGCGGCGACCGGCGCGGGGATGGACTCGAGCACGATGGCGAACGCGCCCGCGTCCTCGAGGGCCACCGCGTCGTCGATGAGCCGACGCGCGGCGCGCGCGCTCTTGGCCTGCGTCTTGAAGCCGCCGAGCTGCGCTACGCGCTGCGGGGTCAGGCCGACGTGCGCCATGACCGCGATCCCGTTCTCGACGAGCGCTTTCACGAGCGGGACCGTCTCGTGTCCGCCCTCGAGCTTCACTGCGTCCATGCCCGCCTCCTTCAGGAAGCGCGCGGCGTTGCGGAGCGCGTCGCTCGGGCCGGTCTGATACGAACCGAACGGCATGTCGCCGATGAGCAGTGGCCGCGATGCGCCGCGCGAGACCGCGGCGGCGTGCCGGACCATGTCGTCCATCGTGACCGGCACCGTGTTTGCGTAGCCGAGCACGACCATGCCGAGCGAATCGCCGACGAGGATGACGTCGATGCCCGCGGCCTCGACGAGCCGCGCGAACGCGGCGTCGTAGGCGGTCATCATCGTGATGCGCTTTCCGTCGCGCTTCATCGCGACGACGTCAGGGACCGTGACCTTCTTGGCGATGTCCATGTCGAACCTCCGTCCAGGCCGGCTGCTGCCGGTCCCGGCGTCACCGCAATCGTAGCGCGAGACGACTACCTCGCAGGTCTCATTCCAGCTCGTCGATGACGTCTGAGAGCGGCGCCAGGTCGCCGATGACGCGCGTTGGCGAGGTCTCCAGCTTCTCCCCGTGGCGGTCGACGAACACGGTGCGGTAACCGAGGGCCGCCGCGGGCCGCATGTCGTGGTACTGGCTCGCGCCGACGTGGATCGTGACACCTGCACCAGCGCCGCTGCGCTCGCTGAACATCCGCCAGTGACCAGGCGCCGGCTTGTAGCTGCCGCAGTCCTGTGCCGTCACGACGAGGTCGGGCTCGAGCCCGAGCTGCGGTATGGATGAAGCGATCAGATCGCGATCGACGTTCGACAGGATCGCGATCTTCCGGCCACGCCGACGCAGCTCCGCCAGCGCGGAGGGAACCTCCGCGAACGGGCGCCATTCGGCCAGCGACGCGGGTAAGGGGGACGGTGCCTGGACGCCGAGCGACGCGAGCACGCGGGCACCGGCAACATCGAGTACCTCGCGATACGGGCGGTACGACTCGGCCTCGACCTCTGCTTCCACGCGGATGTAGCGCCGGCCGAGCTCGCTTCGGTCCATCGGCGCTCCCAGCAGCGGCAGGAGCGCGTCGGTGATCCCCCGCTCCCAGTCGATGAGCGTGCCGTAGCAGTCGAACGTGACCCAGTGGATCGCTACGAGCGGAGGCTAGCGCCTCTTGAAGCTGGTCACTCGCTCCGGCATGTGGCGGCGGGCCCAACGACCAAGGAACGCACGGACGGGCGCAACGGGCGTCGCTAGAGTCGCGCCGATGCGACCGGCCGAGCTTGCCGCACTCATGCAGCGCACCGAGGGTGTGGAGATCACGAGTTACCTCGTCGCCGATCCTCGCCTGGCGAGGGACAGTGGCGTCCGCGTCAGCCACGCCGGAGGGCTCATCAGCTGGACGATGTCCTCGACCGACAACACCTTCCTCAATCGCGCTCTGGGTTTCGGCACGATGTCCGAAGCGACACCGGCGGTACTTGACCGGCTCGAGCGCCGATTCGCTGCCGCCGGCCGTCCGCCGCGTATCGCGGTCGCGCAGGGACCGACGCCGCGCAATGCGCTGCGCCTCCTCGAACGGCGCGGTTACGTGCCCGAGAAAGGGACCGAAGAGCACATCTACTGCTATGACAGGCGGAACCTGCCGCGTGTGCCCCCGGTCGACGGGCTGACGGTGGAACGGGTCGGGCCTCAGTACGCCACGGAGTACGCGAAGATCGCCTTTGCGAGCTTCACTGAGCGAGGTCCTCACTTCCGCGGGATCGTCGAAGCACTCGTGCGGAGACGCGGGCATGGCCGGTCGCTGAGCGCGTATCTCGGGCGCGTCGACGGCGTCGCCGCGGCGACGGGGATGCTGTTCGACGTTCGCCCGGTCGCCGGCCTGGGGAACGGAAGCGTTCTGCCGCAGTTCCGCGGCCGCGGCGTCCAGTCCGCGATGATCGCTCACCGCATGCGCGCTGGATGGGAGCGCGGACTCCGGATCTTCTTCGGCCAGACACGTAATCCGGCGTCCGCGCGCAACCTCGAGGACCTCGGGTGGCGGCTCCTCTACACCGAGGTGGACTGGGCCTTAACGCGGTGACCGCTCGTGGTGCTGAGCGAGCAGCGCCGCCTCGACACGGTTGCGGACCTGAAGCTTTACGAGGATGTTGGTGACGTAGTACTTCACGGTCTTCTCGGCGAGCCCCAGCGATCCTGCGATCTCCCGGTTGGTGGCGCCACGCGCGATGCCCTCTAGCACGGCGCGCTCGCGATCGGTGAGCGACGCGATCGCGCTCGCGGGCACACCCGGCGACCCCATCCGACTCAGGAGGTGCGCAGCCATCTTCGGGCTGGCGTAGCCCTCGCCCGCCGCGACCGCATGCAATGCACGGATCAGCTCGTCCGCAGCGATGCCCTTCAGCATGTATGCCGATGCCCCCGCCTCGAGCGCTCGGAGCATGGCGGCCTCATCCTCGTTCACGGTCAGCACCACGATCCGGGAAACCGGGCAATCGAGGTGCATCTCGCCGATGACATCCAGGCCGCCGCGGTCGGGAAGCCCGAGGTCGAGCAGCACAAGGTCAGGCAGAAGGAGTCGGACGAGACGAAGCGCCTCGCCCGCCGTCGCGGCTTCGCCCTCGACCTGAAAGCCGTCCGCCGCGCGAAGCGTCTGGAGGACGCCGCGGCGGAAGAGCTCGTGATCATCCGCGACCACCACCCTCGTCGGCGTCATGAGCGGAGCGGGATCCAACCACGGACGACCGTACCGCCGCGATCACCCGTGGCGATCGTGAAACGTCCGCCGAGGAGCTCGACGCGCTCGCGCATGCCGCGGATCCCCAGGCCAAGGACCGGCTCGCGCGGCATGCCAGGCCCCTCGTCTTCGCACTCGAGCTCGATCATCGTGTGCGCCCACGCTACCCGGATGCGCACGCGAGCCTCGGGCGCATGGTGGAACGCGTTGGCGAGCGCCTCCTGAAGGACACGATAGATCGCGATCTTCAGCTGGACCGGTGCCCCCTCAGGGAGCGACGTTACGTCGCGCGGCACGAGGCAACCGGTCTTCCTCTCGTGAGATACACACACCTGCTCGACGACCTCGGAAAGCGTGAGCTCCGCGAGGTTAGGGAGAGCGAGACCGTGCGCGAGCGATCGGACCTCGCCGAGCGCGCTGTCGATCGCGGCGCGCGCGAGCGAATGTCGCGAACCTTGCTCACCCCGGTCGAGGAGGAGGAGCGCGGTCGAAAGGTCCTGGGCCAGCCCATCGTGGATCTCGCCGGCGACACGGCGCAGGACCGCCTCATCAGTCTCCGCGCGCGCCGCACTCACGGCGCGCAGGCGCGAGGCGGTAGCTGCCAGCTCGTGGACCGCGCCTTCCAGCTGCCGTCGCTGCTTTTCGATCGTGTCGCTGCCGGCTCGCACCATGCCGGCGAGGAAGAAGTACATCGCGACCGTCGCCACGGCGATGACGCCCCATGTCCAGAGCCGGGCGCTGCCAAGCTCCGCGTCGAGCTCGTTCGGGAGCTGATAGAACTCCGCCACCGCGATGATCTTGTCGCTCGACGCGCGGCGCAGCGGGACGTACGTCTCGATGAGGCTGGGGGCGAGTGCGCGCTCGTAGGCGTTCTCCGGCTCGGAGAGATCGCTTCGCTGCGACACCACCGAGCCGCCCAGCGCTTCCGTCAAGCCACGCGAGTCGAGCCGCTGCCCCACGAGATGCGGATCCGTCGCGTACAGGATCGTTCCGTCGCGGGCCCACACCTTGACCGACACCACGCGTCCACGAAACGCCGCGCCTTCGAGCAGACGCGCGAGCTCGAGGCGCTCACGCTCACCAAAGCGATCCTCTTCGATCCCCGCGACCTGCGGGCCGATGAGCGCTTCCACGTAGAGCGCGGAGTCCCCCGCGACGCGGCGAACGACGCTGGTCTCGATCGCGCGCGTCACGAGCGTACCGAGGACGATCGCGCCGGCGAGCATGATCACGCCGCTCGCCAGGGCGAAACGACCCGAGAGCGACAGGCGCCGCCATGCGGCGGGCGGCCGGGGAGACACCACGCGTGTAGTGGAGACACGGGAGGGTCATCGGAACGAGGGCCGTCCGTCACATGGCCATGGGCAGTTCGGCCCATCGCCCCGACATCGGACCTTGGTCGGAACCGATCCCGACCTCCGCCGGTAGCGGGGCGAACGGCGCGCGGTCACGCTGCCTGCAGGCGGCGAACGCCGCCAATGAGGAGGACTGACCGTGAAGAAGGTGCGCGCACCGATCGCGGCTTCCGTAGCGCTGGCGTTGCTGGCCGGGTCCTGCGGGTCAGCGGCGGCACCTGCGGCGACGACGCGGACGATCCACATGACAGCGGTCGAGTACAAGGGCAGCACCGAGGTCGCGAAGGAAGCCTTCCCGACCAGCACGCTGCCCGAGGGTGGCGGATACCTGCGCAAGGCGCCGGCGGACGGGAAATGGGAGACGTCCACGTACCGGTGGGAGCCCGGAACGATCGTCGTATACCAGGGCGACGAGGTGGAGCTCCGGATCTTCGGCGTGAACGGCGCGACCCATCCCGGGAAGATCGAGGGCTACGACAAGTCGTTCGCCGTGAAGCGCGGCGAGCTCACGACCATGAAGTTCAAGGCGGACAGGCCGGGTGTCTTCCGGATCCTGTGCGATGTCCACAGCCCATCGATGACTGGCACGCTGGTGGTGCTGCCGAGGTAGCTCCGCAACGTCAGCGCGAGAGGCGCTCCGCGAGCTTCGCGACCAGATGGCGCGCGACCTCCGTCTTCGCGAGAAGCGGTAGCGCCTCAACCCTGTCGGCGCTCACGAACGTGACGCGGTCCGTGTCCGAGCCGAACGTCGAGCCCGGATCGCTCACGTCGTTCGCGACGACGAGGTCGAGCTTCTTCTCCCGCAGCATGCGGTTCGCCTCGGCCGTGGCGTCGCCCGTTTCGGCCTTGAAGCCGACGACGATCGCGCCAGGCCGCCGCGCGGCGACGATGGCCTTCAGGATGTCGGGGGTCTCCGTCATCCGCAGGTCAAGCTCCTTGCCGGCCTCGCGCTTCTTGATCTTGTGCTCCCTCGTCTCGATGGGCCGGTAGTCGGCGACCGCGGCGGCCATGACGATGGCGTCGGCGTTCGGGAGCAGCGCGAGCACCGCGTCGCGCATCTGCTCCGCGGTCTCCACCGAAACGAGGTGCGTGCCCGCCGGTGCGCGAAGGGCCGTCGGGCCGGAGACGAGGAAGACCTCCGCGCCGGCATCTGCCGCCGCGGCCGCGATCGCGTAGCCCATCTTGCCGCTGGACCGATTCGACACGAAGCGCACCGGGTCGATCGGCTCGAGCGTCGGTCCGGCGGTGACGACAACGCGGCGGCCGGCGAGCGCCCGTGAGACGTTGAGCGCGTCCGCGATCGCGGCCTCGATGCGCTCGAAAGACGCGAGCCGGCCCGGACCGATGTCGCCGGACGCGAGCGGCCCCGACTCCGGCTCGACAATGCGCGCGCCGCGCGACCGGAGCGTCGCGACGTTCGCCTGCGTCGCGGCGTTCTGCCACATGTGCGTTTCCATCGCCGGTGCGAGGACGATCGGCGCGTCGGTCGCGAGCACGGTCGTGGCGATAAGGTCGTCCGAGAACCCGTTCGCGAGGCGCGCGAGGACGTGCGCGGTGGCCGGCGCGATCACGACAACGTCGGCCTGTCGGCCCATCGCGATGTGGCCCGCCGCGCGCTCGTCCTGGATCTGGAACATCTCGACCTCCACCGGCCGGTACGTGAGGGCCTGGAAGGTGAGCGGTCGCACGAACTCCGCGGCGGAGCGCGACATGACGACCTGCACGGTCGCGCCAGCCTGCACGAGGCGGCGCGCCAGCTCGACCGACTTGTACGCG
Organism: Chloroflexota bacterium; assembly: GCA_031404235.1. Taxonomy (GTDB): domain Bacteria; phylum Chloroflexota; class Limnocylindria; order P2-11E; family P2-11E; genus CF-39. Next base: position 5,727 of record JANNHF010000164.1, on the reverse strand, counting down.
GCGATCGAGCCGGTGACACCGAGCACGATGAAGCGCCCGCGCAGCGCCTCCATCAGGCGTTCAGCTCGTACAGGAGACGCAGCCCTTCGAGCGTGAGGTCCTCGTCGACCTTCTCGATGCCCTTGGTGAGCGGCGCGATCGTCGACGCGAGCCCGCCGGTCGCGATGACCTTCGGCTTCGCGGGAAGCTCGGCGACGATGCGCGCGAGCAGACCCTCGACGAGACCCACGTACCCGAACACGATCCCCGAGCGCAGGCAGTCCGCCGTGTTCTTCCCGATCGCCGTCGCGGGTGGCGTGAGCGACACCCGGAAGAGCCGCGATGCGCGGCCGAAGAGCGACTCCGCGGAGACCTCGAGCCCCGGAGCGAAGGAGCCACCGAGGAAATCGCCCTCGGCGCTCACGACATCGAAGTTCGTCGTCGTGCCGAAGTCCACGACGACCGCGGGCCCGCCATAACGGCGGTGCGCGGCGAGCGTGTTCGCGATGCGATCCGCACCGACCTCCGAGGGGTTGTCGACGCGAAGGCGTACGCCGGTCTTGATGCCGGGACCGACGATGAAGGCCGCGCGGTCGAGATAGCGCTCCGCGAGCCGCGTGAACGCCTCCGTCAGCGGTGGAACGACGCTGCCAAGCACGAGCGCGTCGATCTCGTCGAGCGCGAGGTCCTCCTGCGCGAGGAGACCGTCGAGCATCACCGCGAGCTCGTCCTCGGTGCGGTCGTGGACGGTGACGAGCCGCCAGGTGCGGATGAGCCGGTCTCTGTCGTACGCGCCGACGACGATATTCGTGTTGCCGACGTCGATCGCGAGAACTGCGCTCACGTCAATCGTTCGATTCGGTGGCGCCGGTGCGCAGGCCTCCCTGCCCCTTGTGCGCCTGCAGTGCCTTGGCGACGTTCGGCGGAACGAGGCCCTCGACGGAGGCGCCGAACGCGACGAGCTCCTTCACGCGCGATGCGGACAGGAACAGATACTCCGGGGCGGTCATGAGATAGACCATCTCGATCTCGGGAGCGAGCTTGCGGTTCATGTTGCCCATCTCGAACTCGAACTCGAAATCCGAGAGCGCGCGGATCCCGCGGATGATGAAGCTCGCGCCGACCTCCTTCGCGAACGTCACCTGCAGTCCGTCAAAGGTGCGGACCTCGACGTTGCGACAGGCTGTGCACGCCTCGCTCATGAGCGCGACGCGCTGATCGGCATCGAACAGCGTCTTCTTCGAGAGGTTACGGCCGACGCCGATGACGACGCGGTCGAAGAGGCGCGCGGACCGTTCGAGGATGTCGATGTGCCCGTTGGTGGGCGGATCGAACGAACCCGGATAGATCGCCACACGATCGCTCACGCCGGTCGCGCCTCCTGTATGCGGTAGTGCACGCCAGCGCGAATCGTAGCGCTTAGGACGCGGCGAACACCCTCCATTCTCCGGGCACGCCCTTCAGCTGATGCATGCCGCGATCGTCGAATCGGAGTCCCGATCCTGCGGTGAGGTCGCGCACGGTCGCGGATGCGAACACCTCACCCGGCCCTGCCAACCCGCCGATCCGCGCGCCGATGACCGTCGCGAGCCCGCCGACCTTGCCCGCGATCTGCTCGCACTCACCGGTGTGCACTCCGGCGCGGATCTCGATGCCGAGCTCGCGCACTCGATCGCGCACCGCCAGCGCGCAACGCACGGCGCGCGCCGGCCCGTCAAACGTCGCGTAGAAACCATCGCCCGCCGTGTCCTGCTCGACGCCTCGATGCCGCGCGAGCTCGTCACGCACGACGGCGTGGTGCCGTTCGATGAGCTCGCGCCAGCGACGGTCGCCGAGCTCCGCGGCCTTCGCCGTGGATCCGACGATGTCGGTGAACAGCGGCGTCGCCAGAAAGCGGTCGCTATCGATGGCTGGGCGGCTCCCGGTCAGGAACTCCTGGATCTCGCCGATGATCTCTTCCTGATGCGAGACCCACCACATGTGGTCGCCGCTGGGCAGCTCCACATACTTCGCGCCGGGAATGTGCTCCGCGATGTAGCGGCCGTCGCGCACGTCAACGTCGCGGTCGCCGATCGCGTGCAAGACGAGCGTCGGCACGCGGATCGTAGGGAGAACGGCGCGGACGTCGACATACGTGTTCATACGGAGCATCTGTGCCGCCGCACCCGGTGACGCGCTCTGGCGGCGATAGGACGCGAACCAGCGGGCCATCTGCGCATCGCCCGCAAGGCTCGGCGCGTAGTACGACATGTCGTCCCCTCCGCCGGCCCATCCCTCACGTTCGAGCTGGTCGGCCGCGGCCATGCGCGCCTCGAGCGTCGGCGCCCAGGGGTAGTCCTCGCTGCGCATGCGCTTGGCGAAGCCGCCGTAGGTGATGAGCGCCCGCGTGCGACCGGGATACGTGGCGGCGAAGAGGATGCACATCCCGGCACCTTCGGAATGGCCGAAGAGCGCGGCGCGCTCGCAGCCCGCCGCGTCCATCACCGCGCGTACGTCATCCATGCGCTGCTCGAGCGTCGGATAACCAGCGACGCGGTCGGAGAGCCCGGTACCGCGCTTGTCGAATGTGATCACGCGCGCGAACGATGCGAGTCGGCCCAGGCTGCTCGCAACGAGAGGGTTCTCCCACATCATCTCGATGTTCGATACCCAACCCGGCACGTAGACGAGGTCGAACGGCCCACTGCCGAAGACGTGGAACGCGATGCTCACGTCCCCGCTGCGTGCGTAGCGTGTTTCCGGTACCACCGCGGTTACTCTAGCCAGCGCCGTGGGTGGAGCTAGGCAGCCGCCCGTGACCGGTGGCCGGCGGACGACGCGGCCAGCCGCGCCTTCGGGACGCGGACGGTGACCACAGTCCCTTGCGACGGGTGCGATTGGATGCGGATCTGCCCCCCGTGTCGCTCGACGATCCAATGGGCGATCGGCAGACCGAGGCCGCTGCCCGACGCGTTGATCCGCCGCGCGGCATCTCCACGATAGAAGCGCTCGAACACGTGCGGAAGCTCCGACACGGCGATCCCGATCCCCTCATCCGCGACTCGCAGCACCGCGTCGCTGCCGTCGTCGGCGATCGAGACGTCGACCGTGCCGTCCGGCGTGTAGCGAAGCGCGTTGTCGAGCAGCACCAGCGCGAGCTGCTTGAGGCGGTCGCGCTCGCCGTTCACCGTCACCGCGTCGATGGCGCTGACCCGGAGGCGCGGACCGGCGATGCCCTGCAGATCGGCGAACGTCTCCATCAGCACCTCATCGAGCTGCACCGGTCGGGGCACGAAGGCCTCCACAGCATCGGCACGCGCGAGCACCAGGAGCTCGTCCACGAGCCGCGAGAGCCGCTCGGTCTCGCGGCGGATCTGCGCGATGGCGACCTGCTGCTCAGCCGGATCGGTCTCGCCCGCGGCGAGAAGCTCGGCGTTCCCGCGGATCGTGGTGAGCGGGGTGCGGAGCTCGTGCGACACGTCGCCGACGAAGCGCTGTTGCTGCTGGTGCGCGTCCTGGAGGCTGGCGAGCATCTCGTCGAACGTCAGTCCGAGCTGGACGAGCTCGTCCTCGTCGTCGCCCTCGACGCGCACGCGGCGTGAGAAGTCGCGCGAGCGCGAGATCTCAGCAGCGGTCTCGGTCATACGCGCGATCGGATGCAAGGCGTGGCCCGCGATGGCCGAGCCACCCGCGGCGCCGACCCCGACGGCAACGAGCGCCAGCACGAACAGCGCGGTGCGCAGCTCGGCGTTCGACTCGTCGACCGCGGCGAGGCTCACAGCGGTGACGACCCGCACGTCGGTGCCGGCAACGGCCGCGACGAACACGCGCGCACGTCCGCTCGAGGTCCAGCTCGTCAGCCAGCCCAGGCCGAGCTGCCCGACCCGCAGATCGGCGAGTGCCGGATCGTCGGTGCGCCCCACGCTGTCGAGCAACCTGGGACCATCGAAGATCCAGGCGGCCTGAGGCTCCTCGATCATCCGATGCAGCTCGACCAGGCGAACGTCGCCAGGCGATGTGCCTCCGCTCAGCTCGATCACGACGTCGGCGATCGCCCGATCTGTCGTGTCCGTGATGGCCGCGTCGACGTCGGCGTCGTGTGACTCCGTGTGCACAACGTATGCGATGGTGAGGGCGACGGCGAGCACGACGCCGAGCAGCGCGCCATAGAACACCGTGAGGCGGCTGCGCAGGGTCACGACGCGTTCCGGAGCGTGTAGCCCGAGCCTCGCAGCGTGTGGATCAACCGCGGCTCGCCACCGGCTTCGAGCTTTTGCCGGAGATAACCCACGTACACCTCGCAGACGTTCTCATTGCCCTCGAAGTCGTAGCCCCACACGCGTCGGGTGAGCTCCGCCTTCGGGATGACGTCACCGGCGTCGCGCGCGAGATGCAGGAGCATCTTGAACTCGGTCGCCGTGAGCGTGATCGAACGCGCGCCTCGTCTGGCGGTCCGCGCGGAGACATCGACCTCGAGATCGGCCACGCGCAGGATCTCCGGAGAGGGCTCGCGGCGCCGCAGCACCGCGCGCAGATGTGCCGCGAGCACGTGAAGGCTGAACGGCTTTACGAGGTAGTCGTCCGCGCCGGCGTCGAGCCCGACGATCTGATCCACCTGGCCGTCCTTCGCAGTCAGCATGAGGATCCCGATGTCCGGGCGCTCGGTGCGCACCTGTCGGCATACCGCGAGCCCGTCTTTGCCGGGCATGAGAACGTCGAGCACCATCGCGTCGGGGGCCCACTCGCGCACCGCGCGGATCGCCCGATCGCCGTCGCATGCGGTCCGCACGTCGTACCCCTCGCGCATCAATGTCCGCGCGACGACGCTCGTGACGCCTTCGTCGTCGTCCGCGACGAGCACCCGCAGCGGCCTATCGCTGGTCATTAGGACGAGTGTCAGGGAGAAATCCGACACCCAGAACGTGCCGGTCGGACCACTCCAGGGTGCCGAACGGGCCTTTTTCTCAGCCCGCTCTTAGGCGACGGTTCGCTGGAACCTGAGAACGCGCTGAGAGCGTCAGGTCAGCGAGGGAGGCTCGCCGATGGCGGGTCAGTTATCGCGCAGGCAGCTCCTCGGGACCCTCGGAGGTCTCGGGACCACGGCGCTCGCCGCCGGGTTCGTTCCCCTCGCGTTCCACGAGGCTGAGGCGGCCGAGACCGGCCCCAAGCGCCAGTGGGCGATGGTGATCGACCTCCGCAAATGCGACGGCTGCAAGAAGTGCACGGAGGCCTGCCAGGACACACACGAGCTGCCGAAGAGCTTCGAGTGGATCAAGGTCTTCCAGGTCCACGACAAGCAGGGACGCAACTACTTCATGCCACGGCCGTGCTTCCAGTGCGAGAACGCACCCTGTCTCAAGGTCTGCCCGGTCGCGGCGACCTACCGGGACGACGAGGGCGTCGTGCTCGTTGACCAGGACCGTTGCATCGGCTGCCGCATGTGCATGGCGGCGTGCCCGTACGGCGCCCGCTACTTCAACTACGTCGATCCACCTGCCGCCGCGAATCCGTTCGCGCACCCGACGCCGGAATTCCCGGTCCCGCAGCAGAAGGGCACCGTCGGGAAGTGCATGTTCTGCGTCCATCGCACCGAAGATGGGCAGCTGCCGGCATGCGTCGAAGCGTGCAGCATGGAGGCGCTCTACATCGGCGACCTCGTCGAGGACGTCGCGACGAACGGACGCGAGACCGTCCGTCTCTCGCAGTTCATCCGCGACAACGACGCCTTCCGCTACAAGGAGGAGCTCGGGACGGGCCCGCGCGTGTACT
>JANNHF010000163.1:0-22003 GCA_031404235.1 Chloroflexota bacterium | reverse complement strand
GGTTCAACGCCGGCCCGGGCTCGCCGGCCGAGCGCGCGATGAAGAAGGCGCTGTCGACCAACGCGCCCGAAGCATTGAATTACTACTCGAACCACGGCACGATCCAGAGCGGATATGCCACGACCTTGCCTTTGTACGTCGTTGCGGTGAGCGCGCTGGCGTTGAAGTCGCTGCGCTCCGCCGCGGTGAGGGGGGGCTCAGAGAGCTGACCCGCGGTCGCGTACTTGAGAACATCTCCGCCGGTGGTGTGGAAGACATCCGGACCCGCCTTCTGCTGGAGGATCGCGATGTCGAACTTCTGGTCGGTCTCCGCACCGAACGGGCCACCCTGGATCGAGATCGTGACGTTGGGGCTCCGCTCCCGGAAACCCTTCATCGCGCCGTCCGACGTCAGTGTTTCGGCGTTCTGGGTCCCGGCGGTGTAGTTGCGGCGCCACCATTCGATGCTGACCGGCTTGGCCGCCGCAGTCGTCGCCGACGGGGCCGGGCTCGCGCGGCTCGGAGCGGGAGCCGGACCGCATGCCGTCGCCACGCCGACCACAGCCAGCGCCTGAAGGAACCGCCTCCGGTCGATCTTCGGTCCAGCTTCGCGCTCCATCTCATTCCTCCGTGCGGATCTCGCGCTCCGACTATACCTGCGCTGTGATCCTTAGCCGCGCGCGCTCGACCGCGCCCTGCTCGAGCGGCAGCTCTTGCTTGCCCGCTCGGAGATCTCGGCCAGGGAGGCGATCGAGCACCTCGTCGGCATGCAAGCCCAGGTGCCTACACACCCGTACATCGGCCTGTGGACCCGGCTCGACGGTTTCCACACCGACGATCTCGCGAAGCTCATCACGCAGCGCCGCGCGGTGCGGATGGACCTGATGCGCGGCACCGTTCATCGCGGAACGTGCGCAGACGAGGTCGGTTGCGTCGGCAACGAAACCCGCCGCGCGCTCGCGCCGGTCATGGTCTGACACCACGCGCAGTTACAGAACGGAAGCAGTCCGGGGCTTACTCCCGCCTGTCCTGTGGCCTCCCGATGAGAAAACAGACCTTCGGCGTTAGTCGAGGCACTTGAGCAGCATCGACACCACGCCTGCATCCGTCGCCCGGGGCCGCCAGATCGGCGAGCTCCTCGCCGACCGCTATCGCCTCGCGATGTCCAAGGGCGGCGACGACATGGCCGATGTGTGGCACGCGCTCGACGAGTCCACGCAGAAGGTCGTCACGCTCGAGATCCTCCGCGACCCTAGCGGTGACGACGCCCGCCAGCGCTTCCTCGCGGAGGCGCGACGCATGGCGGCGATCGAGCGGCCGTCGGTGATGCGCGTCTCCGCGATCCACGACGAAGGCGCGCACACGTTCATCGTGTTCGAGCATCTGATCCCGCTGCCCGTCGTGCTCACCGGACTTACGGCGATCGCGAGAGACATGAAACCCGCCACGAAGGCTGCCGAGGACGACAAGGACAAGACCGTCGTGCTGACGCCCGTCGCCCCGCAGGCACCGGCACCTGTAGCGCCCTCCACCCTGGCTGCGCTGGCCGGACCCAAGCGTGCCGCGGCAGCGACCGAGGAGGAGGCCGATGCCGCGACTCCGCCCACGATCGTCGAGCTGGACGTGCCCGAGCCGCCGCTGGCCATCTCGCGGTCGCTGGCGTCCGCCGGATCGGACGTGACGCGTGTCATGACGGAGGCAACGCGTTTGGCCACCAAGGCTCGTCTCCGCCTGCGCGAGGTGCGCCCGGAATCGCTGCTCGTGGCCGCTCGCGCGTTCATCTCGCGCGTCGACACGTCGCAGCTCACCGCGCTCGCTGCGCGCGCCGCGTCACGCGCACGTCAGCTCGCGGGCGCCGCGTCGAGCGTGCGCGTTCCGTTGGCTCACGCGGCCGAAACCCCGAAGGTCGAGGCGGCGGGCGCCGGCGCTGCGGTGCCGAACATCGGATCGCTTGGGAAAGGCCTCGCGTCTGCTGCTCTCCCATTCATCGCTCGAGCACGCGGGAACCGATTGGTACTTGGCGGCGCGGCCTTGGCCGTCGTCGCGGTCGCCCTCGTCGCATCGCCGCTCGACGATGCGATCACGAGCGCGCTGCGGTCGCGGCCCGCGCCGTCGCCGACGGCGGCTCCGACGCCGGCGCTTGTGCCCGCACCGTTCGACGTTCCGCCGCTGGCCGCGTACGGGGCCGCGTTCGAATCGCAGGGCGCGTACCCGACCACGTCGCCGAACGGGAATGTGGAGTGGGTCGTCGCGCTGCGCAACACCGGGTCCGCGGGCTGGTACCGCGGTATCGAGGGCGCTCAGGCCGCGCTCGCCCTGCCCGATGGCGCGGGCGTCGCCGTCCAGTCGACGGCGTACGTCGCGCCCGGCCAGGTGGGCTGGTTCGTCGCCCACTTCCGGGCACGCGCCGAGCCCGGCACGTACAAGGTGCAGCTGCTGCCGCGCATCGATGGCCGCGGGCCGCTGCAGGACCTCGGCATCTTCGCGGTCGTCACGGTCTCCAAGAACCCGTAGCGTCGCGTCATGCGACGCGCTTCGACCGCTCTCACGCTCCTGCCGTTCGCGCTCGTCGTCGTCCTTGCGGCCGGTATCGCCATCGCGGGCCGCCTGTCGACGCACGACGCGGTGAGGGCCGGATCCTCGACGCCGACGGGGAGCGCGGCGGTGGCTCTTCCCACGACGAACGCGCTGCCATCGGCGACGTCGAGCGGCGCGACTCCGCCAAGCCCGACGCAGAGTGGGACGGCGGTGGCGCGCGTGAACGCCGCCGCCGAGATGCTCCGCGTGCACAACGACCTTCGCGCTGCGATCGGCGCGCCCACGGTGCGTTCGGACGACCGCGTCACGACGGCGGCGCAGCGACACGCGGAGTACCTCGCGCAGAACAACGCGCTCGGCCATGACGAGGTGCCCGGCGCGTCCGGCTTCAGCGGCGCGTCGGTGCGCGATCGCCTTGCGGCGCAGGGCTACAACGACGCGAACGCAAGCGAGGTCGCGACGTCGTTCAGCTCAGGTACGGAGGGCGTGCGCTCGCTCTGGGTCCTTCCCTATCACCGGCTGGGCCTCATGCATCCGCACGCCGTCGTCGCCGGCTGGGGTCACGCGGAGACCGCGGGCCGCGCCGTCACCGTGGGTGTGATCGTCTACGACTTCAACGCGCCCGCGCCCGAGCGCGTTCGTGCTCCAGCACCCGACCAGCGCGTTGCCGCTACCTACTCGGGCGAAGAGACGCCCGAGGTCGTGCCTGCTGGCGCGCCGCGGCCCGTCGGCTACCCGATCATGGTCGTGTACTCGAGCGCGCGGGCCGTCGACCTCCGCAGCGCGCGGGTGACCGACGCCGGCGGTCGCGAGCTCGCGCTCCACGTCGTTCCGCAGCTGTACGAACGGGACTACGTCGCGATCATCCCCGCGAGTCCCCTCGCCCCCGGGGCGCGCTACCGCGTTCGGCTCGAGCTCATCGTGGCCGCGAACGACGTGGTGGACGAGTGGGAGTTCGAGACCGAGCGCTGATGAGCGATCACGTGGCCACGCGGAGTCAGTGAGGTGACCCGGCGACGGTGGCTCATCCTGGCCGTGCTCATCGCCCTCGGGCTGCTCTGGCGCCCGGTGCTGAAGCCGGCCGGCCAGGCCACGATCGTCCTCGCCGACATCTACAGCGAGCAGCTGCTGGGCACCAACCTCGCGCGCGTCATCACGCCAGAGCCGCGCGTGATCGAGACGAACGACCGCTTCGCGGATGTTCCGATGCGCGTCACGTACTGGCTACCGGGATGGGGCGACGAGCATCCGGCGATCATGATCGTTCCTGGCGCCGCGCCGCGTGGCAACGATGAGCCACTCATGCGCTCGTTCGGGCTGACGCTCGCGCGCGCGGGCTACATGGTGATGCTGCCCGAGTTCCCGTTCCTCAAAGAGGGTCGCTTCGAGCCGGGCGCGACGCAGCAGCTTGACGCGGCATTTGCCCGAGTGCGTGCGATGCCCCAGGTGGCGGGCCGGAGCGTCGGCGCGTTCGGGGTCTCGGTGGGCGGCGGCATGCTGCTCGTCGCAGCGGGTCAGCAGCCCACGCTGCGCGACGCGGCGTTCATCGCGGTCCTCGGTGCGTACTACGACATCGACACCTATCTCGCGAGCGTTGCGAGCCGGATGCAGCTTGCCGGCGGCGTTGCCGTCCCGTGGGAACCGAGTGCGGAGGCGCTCGAGCGGATCCCGCCCGCCGCCACGGATCTGGTGCCCCCCGCGGATCGTGACGCGGTGCGGCTGGCATTCGCGGCGACCACATATCGCGAGGCCCTTCGTCGCTTCCACGCGCTCGGTCCGGACGCGCGGGCCATCTACGACTCCGTTTCTCCCGAGACGTGGTGGCGCGAGATCCGGCCGCCCATCTACTGGATCCATGATCCCCACGATACGTTCGAGCCGCTCGCCGAAGCGGAAACCGCGCGCGCCGCGTCACGCGAGGGTCACATGGTGCTGGTCGTGCCGAGGCTCGTGCAGCACGCCGCGCCCGCAGGCGGGAGCGCGCAGGCGGAAGGCCCGCTGTTCGTCGTGGGCGAGCTGTGGCGGCTCCTCACCTTCACGTTCGAGGTGTTACAGCGCGCCGGCTGAGATGAAAGTGACGCGCCGGATCGGCACGTGGCCGACCCGGCGCGCCAGGACCTTCTAGTCGCCCGCGCGGAAGAAGAGGAAGTGGTCCTGCATGCGCTGGCCCTGGCCGGCGCTGAACTCGAAGTAGCACGAGTCGTACGAGTAGTCCATGTAGTTGTGGATCGGGTCGAGGCCCGGCTCCGGGCAGGTGTCCTTGCCAAGCGGGCAGCCATTTGTCGGGACGCGCATCGGCGGCGTGTCGTCGACGAAGTCGCCCTTGGCGTTGCATCCACCGAAGAAGGTGTGCTCGAGCCCGAACCAGTGGCCGGCCTCGTGGACGGCCGTGAGGCCGAGGTCGTAACGGTCGAGGTAGCGGTCCGAGGTGTGGAGCATCGACTCCCAGTCCACGACGATGCCGTCGAGGAACATGCGCGATGGCGTGAGACCGGGGAGGTATGCCCAGCCCAGATAGACGCCCGCGGTGGTCGAGTAGTAATTCAATGCTTCGGGCGCGTTGGTCGACAGCGCCTTCTTCATCGCGCGCTCGGCCGGCGAGCCCGGGCCGGCGTTGAACCAGTCGGCGCTCTTGGTGCGGGTGACACCCGCCAACCGGAACGTGAAGCCTGTCTTCACGCCGCCGTAGGTGCCGGTGAACGCGAGATTCATGACGCGGATCTGGTCGTCGATCTGCGACTGCGTGACGTTGGCGATCACGCCGTCCGGGCTGACGACATGGAAGTACACCGGCACGGTCTCCTTGAATTTGGCGCCGCCCTTGCCCTTGGCCGTGGCCGGCAGAGACGCGACGGGTTCGTCGAGGACGGGCTCCCTGATCTCGCCGTCGCCGCCTCGTGCGAACGAGTGACTGCTCTGCTCCGGGATGGCCGCGACGGTCGTCCCGTCAAAGCAGTCGCCCGCGCGTGCCCCGGCGGGCGCGTCGGCCGGTGCGATGACGATCAGCAGCGCCGCGCACGTGGTCGCGAAGAATCTCTTCATGCCTCCCCCTCCATCGAGTGATGGTCGAAAACGCTAGCAGCCGGCAGGGGTCAGCGCTGGGCGACGGTCACCACCGCGAAGATGCCAAGATCGGCGAGGGGTCCGCGTCCGTTGATGACCGGGCGCAGCGCGATCCGGTGCGTGCCGGCCTCGGCCGGCGCCTTGAAGCGCGCGGTGAACCAGCCGACCTGACCGGGCCCGACGTACTGCGTCGACTGCACCGCGACGACAGTGCCGTCCGCGAGGATCAGCGCGGCCTGCGCTCCGTCGACGCCGCGGTACCAGCCGGCCGAGCCGGTGTTGCGGAGCGCGAGGGTCCATTCGACGGTGCTGCTGGGAGATGCCGTCGGATATGCCGCCTGCGAATCGAATGCCGCGCCGTATGCGCCGAGCGGCGGGACATCGAATGCCGGTCGCACCAGCGCGGGCATCCCCGCATTCGCCGTACCGGCATCGGCCGTGGGATGCGTTTGCTGCAGCAGCAGCCCGGCAACGATGAGCGACGCGGCGGCGACGCGGAACGAAAGCTCCGGACGTGCCTTCGCGAACGCGACCAGCCGGCGGCTCGCGCCGCGCGTGAGCAGCCCGGCGAGGACCGCGCGCGCGCGACGGGTCGCGCGTTCCAGGGCGGCGAGCTCTTCGTCGATGAAGACCGCGAGCGCGACGCCGTACACGAAGGAGCGCGGACGGCGGTACCGACGCGCGGGATCGGGCTCGAGCCCACGACGCAGGACGCTTGCGACGCGCGGCGTCGGGTGCTGGCCGAGCAGATGTTTCGCGATCGCCGCGAGCCCGTATACGTCGCTCGCGCGCGACGCGGCGCCGCCCGCGGCCACCTCCGGCGATGCGAAACCCGGCGTGCCGCGCGGCACTTCGGGCAGATGGCCGATCGGCTCCGCGATGCCGAAGTCGAGGAGACGAGGGCGGCCGTCGGCGGCCATGAGAACATTCGCCGGCTTCAGGTCCAGGTGGACGAAGCCGTGCGAGTGGAAGGCCTCGACCGCGTCGGCCAGCTGGATCAGGAGGAGCGCGATCTTCCGCGGCGCCATCAGAGGACTCGTCGCCGCGAGCTGATCGAGCGGCTCGCCTTCGACGTGCTCGAACGCGATGAGCGTGTCGCCGAGCGCGTCGTGGACGCCGAGCACCGGAACGATCGAGGGATGGTCGAGCGTCTCGAGTCGCCGCGCCTCGGCGAGGAAGTGGCGTCGCGCGTCCGCGTCGCTCGGGTCGCGGAGGATCTTCAGCGTGACGGCGCGGTCCCGCGATTCGTCGTAGGCGCGCCAGACATCGGCCGTTCCGCCGGTGCCGATATGCGCGGCGAGGCGGTAGCGGCCGGCGACGACCGTGCCGAGATCGCGACCTGCGGGAGAGAGGACCTCGGTGACGTCCGAGCGCTTCACGAAGCGACTAACGGACGAGCGGGTCACGCGCTGCGCTGGACCCTAACGGGGCAGTACGACAGTACCCCTTGCTTAGGACGGAACCGTGAGTGTCAGCGCGCCGCCGTCAGCTCGCGAGGCCGATGTCGAATGTCGACGTGTAGGCGTCGCCGCTCTTCGTCACGTTCAGGAGCAGCTTGCCGCCGCTCTGCTGGTAGATGCCGTCGGACGAGTTCCGCGTGATGCCCTGCGTCCCCTTCTGCGAGTAGGGCGACTGGGCGAACACCTGCGTGCTCAGCGCGTCGTCGAAGAAGAGCTGTGAGGTGAACTCGCTCGAGGACGTCGGACGGATCTTGAAATGGATGTGCACGGCGCGGCCCTGATACCAACCGGGATAGATGGTCGTGAACTTCGCGCTGCCTGATGCATCGGTGGTCTGGGATCCGCGGAGGAATTTCTGCCCGCTCGCGCTGCCCACATCCGAGTACACGCCGAGCGCATCGCAGTGCCAGACGTCGACCATCGCGCCGCTCAGTGCGGTGCAGGCGCTCCCGCTGACGCGGGACACTAGGAAGTTCAGCGTCAGGACCGCGCCCGGCCGCACTGCGCTGGTCGCGGGATCCGAGCGGATGTCCGAGCGGTTCAGCTTCTCGTCGACGAAGTACGGCCCCTCGGTGAGCGCGGGCCGGACGATGCACGACGGCAACGCGGTCCCTGCGTTCGTGGCTGCGGCCGCGGTGGTCGCCGCGGCACCGGTAGGCTGCGTGGTGGCCGACGGCGATGGCGACGCGAGCGCGCCCGGAGCGCACGCCGCAAGCAGCGCGACACCCGACCCACCGAGCAGAGCCAGGACCTCCCTGCGACTCAGGATGCGGCCGATCTGGGCGTCGTCGTTGTCCATCGCTCCTTGCCTCTTCAACTCTTCTACGCCTTCACCGTCGCGACGAGGTCGACCGTCACGCGGATCTCGTCGACGATGCTCACGACACGGAACGGCACGGACGGCGCCGACATCCCGAAGTTGGCGAACTTCCACGCGGGCGCGGCCGTCGCCGTCGCCGTGAGCTCGTTCCCGCTGCGCTTCGCCGACACGTCGAACGTCACTTCCTTCGTCTTCCCGTGGAGCGTCATCAGGCCGGTCAGCTTGAAGGTGAAGTCACCGCTCGCCGGCATCGGGAGCACGAGACCGCTCGTCTTCGTTGGAACGAACTCGGCCTTCGGGAACTGCCGCGTCTGGAGCGTGTCCATCTTCACGAAGTCGTCGCGGTTGCGGTTGTCGCTCGCGAGCGTCGTCAGATCGAAGGTGATCTTCGAGTCGGACGAGAACGTGCCGTCGTCCTTCAGGACGAACGTCCCGGTCGCGCCGGTCGCGGCGAGCACAGCGTCTGATGGGAGGTTCACGCCCACCAGCTGCACGCGTACGCGCACCGTTGCCTTCGACGTGGCGCCGACCGTCCACGTCCCGGTGGTCGTCGCAGTGGTGGCCGCGCTCGCGCTGAGCGCGGGCGCCCCGGTGGCTGTCGCCGGGGTGGTCGCCGCGGTCGTGGGTGTCGTGCTCGTGCTCGGTGCCGCGGCACCGCCGCACGCAGCGAGAAGCAGGCCTGCGGTCGCCAGTGGCAAGGCGATGCGGGTCAGGTAACTAGAGATCATCGATACCTCCGCATGTGTATTCCGACCTTACACGCGGAACGCATGCCGCGCGCTAAGGATTCGCTAAGAACACCCGTCAGAACAGCGTGGGGCCCGACGGCGCATAGCGCTCCAGATGACCGAAAGGTGCGGTCGTGAGCAGATGGGAATTCCCCGCGAGCCGCAGGCCATGCGCGAGCGCGAAACGGATCGTGTCGTGGTTCGCGCCAAGGGCACGCAGCCGCACGGTCGCCGACTGACCCTGCGCGGGGCCGTCATGGACGCATGAACTCGGCGAGGAGGCGATGGAAGTGATGCACTCCGCTTTCGCGCGTCGGCGAGTATCGGCCGCGGTCGTACAGGCGCGATCGCACGCCGCGCTGGACCGCCTCGACGATGGCCTCGTCCTCCCGCTCCACGCGATCGAGCCCGCCGCCGGCGCCCTGCTCACGCTTGGCGGCATCCCACACGAACGGGAGGAAGGACACGCGCGTGCGATCGACGGCGAGCGGCACCACCACGTTCACCGAGACGCCCCAGGGATACACGTTGAACATCGTCGTCGGGAACAGCCAGTAGTAGTAGGCGCCGACCACCTTTCCGGCGTCGACGTGCGACGGCGGCGCCGTGAACGCCGTCTCGCCCGCCTTCGCGATCGCGACCTGGAGGACGGCGTAGCGGTCGAGCTCGACCGCGTATGCGCCGTAGTCGATCACCGCGGCGAGGCTGTTGTGGACATAGGGGATGTGGAAGCCTTCGAGATAGTTGTCGATGTACAGCGCCCAGTTCGCGTTCACGACGTAATCGCGCACACCCGTCGCGTCGAGCACGAGCTGATCGAAGGGCAGGTGGCCCAGTCGCGCGCGCATCGGAGCGACGACGTCATCGAACTTCATCGCCGGCGCCAGCGAGACCATGAGGAAGCGCTGCCAGGTCCCGAGGGCGACGCGCGGCAGATCGTCGGCGGGTGAGGGGAAACCTCTGGTGCCTTCGAACTCGGGCATCGAGTGGAAGCGGCCGTCCAGCGAGAACCGCCGTCCGTGATAACGGCAGCGCAGCTGCTGCTCGTGTCCCGGGCCATCGACCACGAGCGTCCCGCGATGCGTGCACACGTTGGAGAGCGCGTGCACTCGATCCTGCGCGTCGCGCGTGAGGAGGAGCGGCTCGTCGAGCGCGCCCGGTAAGAGGGTGAATGGATGGACCTGGCCCGCGACCTTCACGACGTCGTCGTGTGCGGCGTACTGCCAGGTCCGGGCGAAGACTTGGCCGCGCTGCGCGCGGAAGATGGCGGGATCCGCATACACGCGGGCGGGGAGCGTCTTCGCGACGGCTATGTCCGGATCGACGTCGAAGTCCGCGTCACCCACGGCGCGATGCTAATGATGCCGAGGGGATCGCTGCAGCGTGGGGTCTTTCGTGGGATACGCACAACAAGATCACTCCGGGAGCTCGGTGCATGAGAGCCATCTAAGACACGCGTGTCGGCACGGACAGCCACAATTGGGACATGACCCAGGCCTTCGCTCTCGTCCTTCATTCACATCTGCCCTACGCGCGCGGCGCTGGCCGCTGGCCGCACGGTGAGGAGTGGGTGCACGAGGCGATCCTCGGCACCTATCTGCCGCTCCTCGGTCTGCTGCACGACCTCCGTGACGACGGCGTCGCGTACCAGATCGCCATCGGCCTCACGCCGACGCTCATCGAACAGCTCGCGGACCACGACATCGACGTGCGCTTCATCGAGTACTGCGACGATCAGATCCATCGCGCGGACACCGACGTCCGCCGTTTCGTCGCCGACGGCAACATCGATCGCGCCTCGATCGCGCGCTTCTACGCCTCGCTGTATCGCGCGCATCGCGAGGCGTATGTTCGCCGCTTTGGCCGAGATCTCGTCGGCGCGTTCGCGTCTCTGGCGCGCACCGGCCACATCGAGATCCTCACGTCCGGCGCGACCCACGGCTATCTGCCGCTCCTTGATCCCGCGTCGGTGCACGCCCAGCTCGCGGTCGGCACACGCACGACCCGGCGGCTCCTCGGGGTCGAGCCGCGCGGGATCTGGCTGCCGGAGTGCGCGTACGCGCCGGGCCTCGAGGATCTCCTCGAGGCGCACGGCCTCACGCACTTCTTCACCGACGCCGCGCTCCTCGGCGGAAAGCGATTGGTCGCCGACGGACATGCGTTCCAGCGCGAGCGCAGTGGCAGCGCGCTCGACGCGCCGCTCATCGCGGCGAGTGACGCCGATACCCTGCGCCCGTATCTCGTCCGAGAGTCGAATGTCGTCGCGATCGCGCGGCACGACGAGGTCTCGGGGCAGGTGTGGTCGGCGATGATGGGGTACCCCGGCGAGCCTGCGTACCGCGAGTTCTTCCGCAAGGACGACCGAAGCGGGCTGCGGTACTGGCGCGTCACCGACACGAAGACGGGGCTCGGCGCCAAAGAGCCGTACTCCCCGGGCGCCGCGTCCGAGCGAGTGCGCGGACATGCGATCCACTTCGTCGGTCTCGTTCGCGACACGTTGGCTGGTCATCGCGAGGAGCGCGGCGGCGATGCGCTGCTCACCGTCACCTTCGACAGCGAGCTGTTCGGCCATTGGTGGTTCGAAGGGGTCGATTGGCTTGGCCACGTGCTACGCGAGCTCGCGGCAGGTGGACCGCCACCGATGGGCGTCGCCGAGTATGTGCGGCGGACTCCTGTGACGGGACGCGTCGATCTCGTCGAAGGCTCGTGGGGCAAGAACAACGATCACTCGACCTGGTCGAACGAGCGCACCACCTGGATGTGGGGCGACCTCGCGCGGATGGCGGGCGAGATCCACGAGCTGCGCGCGGCGCCGCCGTCGGGTCCGCTGCGCGTGCGCGCGGCACGCCAGGCGGCGCGCGAGTTGCTGCTCGCGCAGTCGAGCGATTGGCCATTCCTGGTCACGACCGGACAGGCCGCGGATTACGCCGTCGAGCGCTTCCGCAGTCACGCGCTGCGTTTCCGCCGATCGACGGAGCTCGCGCGAAACGGCACGAGCGCGGACGAGATCGAGCTGCGCAGCCTCGAGCGCGCGGACAATCCGTTCCCCGACGCGAGCCCCGACGACTTCTCGCCGGCGCGCGGCGCGCTGGCCGCCCGGGCTTAGCCCTTCTTCTGAGCCTCGCCCTTCGGCGCAGGTGCGCCAGGCTTCGCGGCAGGTGCGCCAGGCTTCGCGGCAGGTGCGCCCGGCTTCGCGGCCGCGCCGGGCTTTCCGGTGGCCGCGCCCGGGGCGGCACCGGCGGCGGGTGCGGCACCTTCCGCCGGTGCCTCCGCGCCTTCCGCAGGAACCACGCCCTCGACGGGAGCGGCGACCGCCGCCACCGGCTCTACCTCGATGTGCACAGGCACGGCCTTTACCACGAGCTCGTCGCCGTCGTCGATGATCTCCACGATCGTCTTGTCGACGACGAGGTCGCGAACGAAAAGCGCGTCGTCGACCTCGGCGAGCGGCGACAGGTCGACATCGATCGAGTGCGGCATGTCCTGCGGGAACGCTTCCACCGTCACGTGGTCGCGGGCGTGGACGAGCACCGCGCCCAGGGTCTTCACTGCGGGGGATTCGTGCACGAAGTGCAGCGGGACCTCGGCGTGCGTCTTCTCGGTGAGGCTCACGCGCTGGAAGTCGACGTGGAGCAGGCGGCCGGTCATGGTGTCGCGCGCGACGCCGTGGATCAGCGCCGGGATCGCGTCGCCGGTGAGGCCTTCGAGTGACAGCAGGGTGGTGTTGCCCCAGCGGCGGTAGGAGCGTTCGAAGGAGCGGAGGTCGGTCTGGACCGATGCCGAATCCTGGTGCCCGCCGAAGACGACGCCCGGCAGCACTCCGTCGCGGCGGAGCTGAGCGACCTTCTTACCCACCACCTGGCGGAGTCGGACAGCGAGCTTTTGGGCTTCGGCCAAGGCGGAACTCCCCTACGAAAGCGTGCGAGGTCCTAAGTATCTCAGGGCGGCGTCGGGAAATCCAAGACCAGGCGCACCGGTGCGCTGAGGTTCAGCAGCGTCGGGCACTGGAGGCGCTGCAGGCCGATGCCCCAGACCAGGACGCGCTCGAAATCCTCGACCAGCCGCACCTCTTTGATGAGCGGAGTGGTCGTTGGCTTGAGTGAGGTCGCGCCGGTGTAGCTGCGTGTTCCGTCGGCAGGATTCACGGTCGACGCGTTCCGGAAACGCACGCCGAACAGGGCGCTCCCGTCGATCGGCACCGGCTGGCCGCTCGGCCCGGACAGCGAGGTGGCGACCGCTATCCGGTAGTCCGGCATGCCGTACACGCCGGGCGCCGTGCTGGGACCGAACTCGAAGACCACGCGATCGAAGCCGGGGTTGTGCGCGATCCGGATGGCCGTGAGCTGCGCCTGGGTGTTCGCGGCGCCACCGGTCCGCTCCGGGCAGGCGGTCGCCGGCGTGCTCCCGGGGCTGGCCGCGGCGGTCGGACTGGGTGCGACGGTGGCCGGTGCCGCCGTCGTCGGGGCGGCGGTCGGGGTCGCGGTCCGGGTGGCGGGGGGCGTGGCGGTCGTCGGCGCCACGGTCAGTTGGGTGCTGGCGCTCGGGCTCGTCCGCGGCAGCACGACGCGCCCTGGACCACAAGCGCTCACCACGACGACCGAAACCGCGACCAACAGCGCCCCGTAGAGAAGGAGACGGCCCATCACGGTCCGATCGTGACGCATCCGCACTGCTCTGTCGAGTTCGCAAACAAACTGGCGAGCCCTTCGTACGAAGAGCGTACGAAACGGACGTCAACATCAGTTCTGCGCTAAAATGCCCCTAATTGGCCGACCGGTTGCGCGTGGCGCTGGTCTTTCACCAGCACCAACCCGCGGGGAACTTCCCGTCTGTCTTCTCAGAGGTGACCGAGCGCGCGTATGCGCCGCTCGTGGCCGCCTTATATCGCCATCCCGAAGTGAAGGCGAGCCTTCATTTCTCTGGACCGCTGCTGGATTGGCTCGAAGCGAATCGTCCGGACGTCATCGGTGATCTTTCCGACCTCGTTCGCCGTGGCCAGATCGAGCTCCTCTCGGGCGGCTACTACGAGCCCGTGCTGGTGGGCGTGCCGCGCCGGGACGGCGTTGGGCAGATCCGAGCGCTCACCGACCGGGTGCACGCGATCTTCGGACAGCGACCTCTCGGCGCGTGGCTGACAGAGCGCGTCTGGGAGCCGCACCTCCCTTCGCTCCTCGCTGAGGCGGGCATCGCGTACACGGTCCTCGACGACGAGCACTTCCTCCGCGCGGGACTCAAGAAGGACGAGACCGGCGAGTCGTACATCACCGAGGACCAGGGCCTCCCGGTCATCGTGTTCCCCGGCAGCATGAAGCTGCGCTATCTCATCCCGTTCCGCGAGGTGAGCGCAACGATCAAGGAGCTGCGCGAACGGCATGCCGCCGGCGCGCGCCTCGTGGTGTACGCGGACGACGGTGAGAAGTTCGGCGCGTGGCCCGGCACGCATCAGCGCGTGCACAAGGATGGGTGGCTCGAGCAGTTCTTCACCGCACTCTCGCAGGCGGATTTCATCCAGACCTCGACGCTCGAGGACGCGTGGATCTTCCAGAAGCCGGCGCGTCGCATCTACATCCCCGGCGGCGCGTATCCGGAGATGAGCGCATGGGCGCTCGACGCGCCCGCGGCGCGTCGTCTTCAGCAGGCGCGCCACAAGCTGGGCGAGGATCTCGAGTCGCTGGTGACCGCGCCGCTCTGGCGCAACTTCTTCGCGAAGTACCCGGAGTCGAACGCGCTCCACAAGCGCATGCTCATCGTGTCCGAGGAGCTCGCGCGGCGCAGCATCCTCGACTCCTCCACGGAAGTCCGACAGGCTCAGCAGAATCTATGGCGCGCGCAGGGCAATGACGTGTACTGGCACGGCGTCTTCGGCGGCATCTACTTCCCGCACCTGCGCTCCGACGCATACGCATCACTGCTGAAAGCGGAGCGCATCCTGTCCGAGCGGCGGGTCGCGGCGGGTGAGTCGCGCGACTACGACGTCGACGGCTACGACGAGTACATCTTCCGCGGGAACGCCGGCGCGGTGTTCGTCCACGTGCAGGGCGGCTCGATCATCGAATGGGACATCTACGCGTCGGCGACGAACCTCGTCGACACGCTCGCGCGCCGGCCCGAGGCGGAGCATGACGAGCTTCGCCGCGCCGAGAAGGCGGGCAAGGTGCTCGTTGGGAAGGCCGCCGAGAAAGAAACGAAGTCGATCCACGAGGCGGTGCGTGCCAAGGAGCGCGGGATGTCGAAGCTCCTCGAATACGATCCCGCGCGCCGCGCTCTGTTCCAGGACAGCTTCACCGTGCGGAAGGGCGAGCCGGTGAACCTCCACGCGGTCTACTACGCGCTCACGCCACAGCGCGAGGCGCGCACGGTGAGCCTCACGCTCGAGCCGCCGGCGCGCACGATCGCGGCGGTGCCCGGTCTCGGCATCCGCAAGGACATCCGCATCGCGGACGAAGGTCTCGCCGCGGGCGTGCGCTACCGCCTGCGCAACGATGGCGACGAGACCATCGAGCTCTCGTTCACCAGCGCGTCGAACCTCGGGCTCCTCGGCGAGAACGAGGCCGCCGACGTGATCACCGTGGGCACTCGCAAAACGACCGCGGGGAAGCCGATCGAGGTGCGCAACGTGACGGAGGTGCAGGTGCACTCGGAGTCCAAGCACTTCGACATCACGCTCGCGATCGATCCGCCGGCGCTGGTGGCGACAAAGCCGATCTACGCGGTTACCAACTCCGAGTCGGGGTTCGAGCGCATCTACCAACAGCTCGAGATCACGATGACGTGGAACGTCGAGATCGAGCCCGACAGTCATGTCGACCTCGAGATCCGCGGTACCGCGCTCGGCCAGATGGTCGAGCCGGAGGCCGTGCGTCCGACCGCGCGCCGCCGCAAGGCGACCGCTGCCAGCGGCGAAACCCCGGCCCGCCAACGGAGGTAGACCCTCCGCGGATGTACGAGCCCGAACCGTTCCTCACCAGGCCCAGCCCACCACCGCCACCGCGCTCGTCCGGACCCGGCGGCGCCGCGCTCCTCCTCGTCGGCGTGATCCTCGGCGGCCTCGCGGGCGGCGCGACCGCGACACTGTTGGACGGCCGAGCTCCGGCCGAGCTGGTACCGACGCCATTGCCCACAGCGCTCGCGACCAGCGCGCGGGTCACCGTGCCTGTGGGCGCCGACCCGATCGTCGATGTCGCGAAAGAGATGCTGCCGTCCGTCGTGACGGTCGTGAATCGTCTCGCGTCAGGGCAGCAGCAGTCGAGTGGCTCCGGCTTCGTCATCGACCCGCGCGGCTACGTGGTGACGAACAACCATGTGGTCGAGAACGCGCGCGGCACCGGTGTAGGCGCGTCCTTCGACGTGATCTTCAGCGACAACCGCACGCAAACGGCGACTCTGGTCGGGCGCGATCCTGAAACGGACATCGCGGTGTTGCAGATCCCCGCGAGCGCTGGACTGACGGTCGCGCAGCTCGCGAACAGCGACGATGTTCCGGTCGGCGCGAGCGTCGTCGCGATCGGCAGTCCACTCGGCGAGTTCCAGAACACCGTCACCACCGGCGTCGTTTCCGGCAAGGGACGCCGGCTGCAGGTATCCCAGAACGTCTTCCTCGACGACCTCATCCAGACCGACGCTGCCATCAACCCGGGCAACTCCGGTGGGCCGCTCATCTGGGCGGCGGCGCGCCGGGTGATCGGTATGAACACGCTGATCGCTGATCCCGCGCAGGCGCAGGGTCTCGGGTTCGCCGTCTCGTCCAACACGATCCGCACCGTCGCTGACGAGCTCATCAAAAACGGCCGGGTCGAGCGCGGCTTCATCGGCATCCAGTACGCGCCGCTGTCGCCTCGCGCTGCGGTCGCGCTGGGACTCCCGCCGGCCGCGGGCATCCAGATCTCCGCCGTTGTGCTCGGATCGCCGGCGGCCCAGGCTGGCCTGCGCGTGGAGGACGTCATCACCAAGCTGAACGACCAGCAGATCGATCAGCAGCATCCGCTGCAATCGCTGCTGCTGAGGTTCCGCCCGGGTGACAAGGTGCGCCTCACGATCATCCGCGCCACCGCGACGCAGACCGTCGACGTCACCCTGGTCGCGCGCCCGACCTGACCACGTCTGGTGTGACGCTCGGAAGGCGCGACGCCTTCCTCTATCTTGTGGCCGCGACGCTCGGCAGCTTCGGTCTCGGCGTCGCCGCGTTCTACCTGAACTTCCTGTACAGCGCGCTGGGCTACGACGGCATCGAGCTCGGTGCGCTCGTCGGCGCATCGGCGTTCGGCATCGTGCTCGGTGCGATCCCCGCCGCGACCATCGCGCGCGGGCGCTCGCGCCGGACCGTGATCCTCAGTGGTGGCGTCATCGCCGCGGCCGGCCTCGTCGGTGTGGTGCTCTTCGAAGCGTTCGTACCGCTGCTGATCTCGGCGACGCTCTTCGGAGCCGGCGGTCTCCTCGCATCCTCGTCGGGCGCCGCACTCCTCGCCGATGCCACCGTCGCCTCGTCGCGCTCGTCGCGTTTCGGTCAGCAGATCGCGCTCGGCACGATGGCGGCGTTCTTCGCCAGCGCGCTCGCTGGCGTCCTCGCCGCGCCGGTGGCGTCGATGCTCGGTGCTCGGCCTGATGACGCGATCGTCCTGCGGGTCCTGGTCGGAGGCGGTGGCGTGATCGCCGCGGCGAGCGCGGTCCCGGTCCTGTTGATCCAGAACGTCCCGGTCGCCGGCGCTGCGCTGGATGCGCCGCACCTGTACCGGCTGCTAGCGCGATTCCTCGCCGTCGAGTTCGTCTTCGGTCTCGGAGCGGGAAGCTTCCTGCCGTTCACCAATCTCTTCCTCGCGCAGCGATTCGGGCTGCCCTTTGGCACCCTTGGGGTCGTGCTGGGTGCCATCGCTGCTGCGGGCAGTCTCGGTGCACTTGCACACGGCCTGATCGCCCGGCGCTTCGGTGCCGTCCCTTCCGTTGTCGGCGTCGTCATCGCCTCGCTGCCCTTCGCGATCGTCGCGGCGATCACGGGCGAGACCGCCGTCGCGGTCGCCGCGCTCGCGCTGCGGGCCTTCTTCATGTACGGCTCGACCGCGACGTGGAACGCCGTGACGTTCTCCTCCTTCACTCCAAGCGAGCGCGCCGGTGTGAACGCGGTCGCAGCACTCGCCTGGGCCGGCGGGTCCGCGACCGGTGCGGTGATTTCCGGCGCGATCCGCGGCGCGGTGGGCGTGTCCGGCTACACCGTGAACCTCATGACGCTCGTCGTCTTCTATGCGGCCGCCGCGACGCTCATCTTCGTCTTCTTCCGGCAGCACGCGCCGAGCGGCGACGTTGGCGCGGTCAGGATGGCTGCCCCAGACTCACGCGCATGACCACTCCCGCCCGCGATCTCGTGGCTGCCGCATTTTCGGACGCGCTTGGACGCGCCGCGCGCCAGTACGGCTGGGAGGGCACCGAGCGCGAACCCATCGACGTCGAGGTGCCTGCGACCGTCGAGCACGGCGATTACGCGACGAGCATCGCCATGCGCCTGGCGAAGAGGCTGCGGAAGCCGCCGCGCGAGATCGCGACCGCGATCAAGGATCAGCTCGATCTCCGACCCCCGCTCGCCGCGGCCGAGGTCGCCGGCGGCGGCTTCGTGAACGTGCGCCTCGATGTCGCCTGGCTCCGCGGGCAGGTCGACGCGATCATCGCCGAGGGCACTGACTACGGCCGCTCGTCGACGCTCGACGGAAAGCGCATCCAGGTCGAGTTCGTCTCCGCGAATCCCACCGGTCCGCTCACGCTCGCGAACGCGCGTGGCGGTCCGCTCGGCGACGTGCTCGCGTCGGTGCTCAAGTTCGCGGGCGCCGATGTGCAGCGCGAGTACTACGTCGAGGACGGCGGCACGCAGGTGGAACGCTTCGGCATCTCGGTGGCGGTGCGCTACCGGCAACTCTTCGGCGAAGAGGCGGAGCTGCCGGCCGACGCGTATCAGGGCGACTACGTCAGGGACATCGCCGCGCAGATCAGAGACCGCCACGGGGACATCTACCGCACGCTCTCGCTCAAGGAGCAGGGACGCGTGTTCGGGCCGATGGCGATCGACTGGGTCGTCGCCGACGCACAGCGCGTGACGGCCAAGTTCGGCATCCGCTACGACTCGTGGCTGCGGCAGTCGACCTTCATCCAATCGGGTTATCTACAGGAGACGATCGAGGCGCTGCGGGGGCGCGGTGTGATCGTCGAACGTGAAGGCGTCGTTTTCTTCGAGACGCCGGACGCGGTCGCGCTTCGCCGCGAAGGGGAAGAGGGCTGGGTCCTGATCCGCGCGAATGGTGACCCGACGTACCTCGGCACCGACATCGCCTACCACCGGCTGTGTCTCGAGGAGCGAGGCATCGCGCTCAAGCTGAACGTGTGGGGCGCGAACACGCAATACCACCTGCTGCAGATGAAGATCGCGCTGCCGGTCCTGGGCATCCCACCCGAACGGTTCGAGGTCGTCCTCTACCAGTTCGTGCGTTTCCTGCACGAGGGCGTGTTGCAGCGCATGGGCAGGCGCACGGGGCAGTTCCTGATGCTCGAGGACGTGCTCGAGGCGGTGGGCACCGACGCTACGCGCTTCCTGCTCCTGCAGCGCGGCGCGGACAGTCAGCTCGACTTCGACTTCGAGCTCGCGGTGCAGCAGTCGAACGACAATCCCGTCTACTACGTGCAGTACGCGCATGCGCGGATCGCGAGCATCTTCCGCACCGCCGCCGAGCGCGGCCTCACACCGGAGGGAGCCGATCTGTCCGTGCTGACCACGGCCGGCGAGTTCGCGCTCATCAAGCTCTGCCTGCGCTTCCCGGAGCTCCTTGCGGACATCGTCGGACACCGCGGCGTGCACCTGCTGACCGGCTACGCGCTCGAGCTCGCCGGCGCGTTCCACGGCTTCTATCGCGATCACCGCGTGGTGAGCGATGACGTGGCGGTATCGAAGGCGCGGCTGCGTCTGGTGAAGGCGGTGCAGGTCACGCTACGACAGACGCTCGGGATGCTCGGCGTCAGCGCTCCCGAAACGATGTAACCGATCCATAACTGCGGCGGCGATCCCACACGGATCGCCGCGACTCTTCGCGAGAAGCTGGGTCAGACGGCTATGGTCGCGCGCTCGGGCTCGGACTCGCGCCACCGCGACCGCCGCCCGCCCCGCCTTGGCCACCGAACACGCCCTGCAGCGCGTTGCCGCCGGCGACGATCGCGGTCGCCGCGACGTTGCCGCTCGCGTCCGTCGTGCCGACGATCGTGACCTGGTCGTTCGCCTTGAGATCGCCGAGCTTGATCTCGGTCTCCGCCGTCTTCACGATCCGCGTCGTGGTCCCGACGAGCACGATCTGCGAGCTCAATGAAGGCGATGCGCCCGCGGCGCCGGCCTGGCGCACCTCGACGGTGATCGATCCGTCGTTCACGGAGAGGATCCGTCCGGTCATCGCCTGACCGCCGAGCGCGCCCGCCCCGCCCGCGGTGCCGCCCTGACCGATGCGCCCGGCGAGAGCTCCGCGTCCGGCCGCGCCCGATGGCGAAGGCGCCGCGTTGGTCTCGGCCGTGCTCCCTCGCCCGACGATCATGCCCGCCGCGAATCCGCCGCCCGCGAGCGCGAGCGCCATGACGACGCCGATCGCGATCTGTGCTGGCTTCATGGTCGTGCCTTCTTTCTACTGATAACGGAGTGCCTCGATGGGGTGGAGGCGCGCGGCGCGCATCGCGGGATAGAGCCCGAAGACGACACCGATCGCGACGGAGACGCCCACCGCGATGATCACTGTGCCCGCGGTGATCACCAGGATCAGTCCACTCGCCTGCGGGATGAGTGAGACCGCGACCGTGATCGACCAGCCGAGAAGGATCCCGAGGATGCCGCCGATCAAGGTGAGCGCCATCGACTCGATGAGGAACTGCATCATGATGTCCTGCCGCCGCGCACCAACGGCCTTGCGGATGCCGATCTCGCGCGTCCGCTCGTTCACGGACACGAGCATGATGTTCATGATCCCGATCCCGCCGACGAGCAGCGAGATGCCGCCGATCGCGCCAAGCAGCAGCGTGAACGACGCGGTGACCGAGTTGAGCGCGGACAGCGTGTCGTTCTGATTCGTGACAGTGAAGTCAGCGGACACCGGATCGGTGATCTTGTGTCGCTGCAGCAGGACGCTCGTGACGTCCGCGGTGGTCTCGCCCATCGTCTCGCTCGATGTCGCCTTGATCACGATGGTGTTCACCACGCTCAGACGACCGGTGAGCACGCGCTGCGCCGTGCTGAGCGGAACGAGGATCTGATCGTCGCGGCTGAATCCGAACGTGCTTCCCTTCGCATCCAGAACGCCAACGACCTTGAAGTTGACGATGCGCGCGCGTTGCTGGCCCTGCCCCTGGCCGCCCCCACCGAAGACCTGCCGCAGCTGGATCGTCTGCCCGACGGCATCGCCCTCGCCGAACAGATTCGTCGCGGTCGTCGAGCCGATGACCGCGACCTGGGAGTTGATGGTGAGATCCGATGCCGTGAAGAAGTCGCCGCTCTGGAGCGGCCAGTCGCGCACGATCGGGTAGTCCTCGCTAACACCGTTGACGTTGGCCTGCCAGTTCTGCCCCGCCGCGGTCACCTGCCAGCGGCCCGCGCCCTGCTCAGCGTGGATCGCGGCGATGGTGGGACCGAGTTGGGTCTGGATGGAGCGCATGTCTTCGAAGGTCAGGTTCTGCGACTGCGCCCCGGCGCCGCGAAGGCTCGCCTCCGTGAGATTTCCGGGGCTCACGGTGATGAGGTTCGAGCCCAGCGACAGGATCGTGTTCTGCACCTGCGCCGACGCGCCGTTGCCGACCGCAACCATGGCGATCACGGACGCGACGCCGATGATCACGCCCAGCATCGTCAGCGCCGAGCGCAGCTTGTTGACGATGAGCGACTGCAGCGCCGAGCGGAACGAGTCGTACAGCTTCATTCGATCGCCCCGATCCCCGACGCGATCTCGTCCTGAGCCCGGCGCGGCGAGAGCACCGGCTCGTCGCGCGAGACGACGCCGTCGCGCATCCGCACGATGCGCCGGCAGTGCGCCGCGACATCGGGCTCGTGCGTGACCAGCACGACGGTCTTCCCGAGCTCGTTGAGCCGCTGGAGGATGGCGAGGATCTCCGCGCTCGAATGCGAATCGAGATTCCCGGTCGGCTCGTCCGCCAGGATCATCGACGGATCGTTCAGGAGCGCGCGCGCGATCGCGACGCGCTGCTGCTGTCCGCCGGAGAGCTCGCTTGGGCGGTGGCGGACGCGGTCGGCCAGGCCGACCTGCCCGAGCGCCGCGAGCGCGCGCGCCCGCCGGTCGTGGCGATCGCCGCCGTACACCAGCGGGAGCTCGACGTTCTCGACGGCGCTCAGGCGCGAGAGCAGGTTGAAGGTCTGGAACACGAAGCCGACGTGCTTGTTCCGGATCGCGGCG
>JANNHF010000162.1:0-11659 GCA_031404235.1 Chloroflexota bacterium | reverse complement strand
AAGCGACCTGCAAGAAGTGATCAGCCGTCGCGCGTGAGGCGCGTGTTCGCGCCTTAGGGGCCGCGATCGATCGGTCGCGTAGGCGTAGGCGTAGGCGTAAGCGAGCAAGAGCATCGTCGAGGGTAGCGATCTCCGATGGTGCCGTGATAGCGGAACACACTTCCCTGCTCGCCTAGGCCTACGCCTACGCCTACGCAAGGCGACCGAGTTGTTCATACGCGGGCCCTTAGGTCATGCGGTGCAACATACGCTTGGTCCGGGCGCATAAATAGTGCATATTCATGCAACGAATATGCAGCGCCGCATCGCCTGCCGTGGCTCCTGAAGGGGCGCCTCATGTCCGACATGGTCGCGATCCTCGGGTCCATCGACATCGTGCTCGGCGAGGTGGACCGGTGAGTGCGGTCGAGGCTGGCCGCTCGACCGAAAACCTCTCTACGCGCGAAACCCCGTCCCTTCGGGCCGGGGACCCCTCGCGCGCGGGGGCCCTCGGTCGAGCGGCCTGCGTCTCGAGCGCATCCGACGGTCGCACGATGCCGATCTTCGCGATGGGGGATTAGGTGTTCGGAATTATCACCGGAATGCTCCGGACTTTGGAGCATTTGGTGCGTCGGCGCTCGGTCACGCGGAAGTATCCGTATGAGAAGCGGGTCCTCCCTGAGCGCAGCCGCGGCCTCATCGCGCTGCTGCTCGAGCCAGAGACGAGCATCTTCAAATGCGAGAGCTGCCTCATGTGCGAGAAGGCCTGTCCGCCGCGCGCGATCTCGATCTCGTATTCCTTCCGCAACGCGTTCCGGCGCCGTCCGCTTCTCGCGCCGCGCGCCAACTACTACCGCATCCGCATGGTCGCCGCTGCCCCGTACGGCGATCGCCGTCCGCTATCGACCGCGGTGACGACGATCCCCGCGGAGGAGGAGACGAAGCTCGACCTCGGAAAGATCCGGGGCATCCTGGAAAGTGAGCGCGAGGGCGCCGATCGAATGACGCGCGTCCTGTACAAGACCCATGAGGCGTACGGCTACCTGCCGTGGACCGCCGCGGAGCTGGTCGCGATCGAGTTCGGCAAGACGATGACGGACGTGTACACGACCGCGTCGCTCCTCTCGAACTTCCGCGGCGCGCCCGAGGGTGAGGGAACGGCCGTTCCGCGTGGCGGCCGACGTTTCACCGGGAACCTAGGGGTCGCCGGTGCCTGGCCGCAGCAGTCGCCCGCGCCGGCACACGATCAGCTGCACGAGGACGAAGCTCACCACGTCGTCGAACCCGCGTATGCCCGCTAGGACCGCGGGGCGCCTGCTCGACGGCGCGCGGGTTCCCGCGCTAGACCGCGCGCTTGACGCCGACGCCGCGACGGCGCGCGTCGCCGCCTCTGGGTTGCGCGGCCGCGGCGGCGCGGGCTTCGCGCTGGCGGACAAGCTGCGGGCCGTGCGCGCTAATGCCCTCGGGCGCGAGGCCTACGTCGTCGCCAACGCCTACGACGCCGACCCCGACAGTCCGCTCGCGCGAACACTCCTCGAGCGCCACGCGGACCTCGTCGTGCGAGGCGTCGAGCTCGCGATGCTGCTCACCGGCGCGACGCGGGCGTTCCTCTATCTGCATCCGGAGGCGGCAGGCGCGCGCGACGCTGCCGAGCGCGTCCTCGCGAGCCGCAGTGACATCGAGATCGCGCTTGGCCCGGGCGGCTTCATGGGCGGCGAGGAGAGCGCGCTGCTCAACGTGCTCGAGTCGAAGCGCGCGATGGCCCGCCAGCGGCCTCCGTACCCCGCGGCCCAGGGGTATCTGGGGCGCCCGACCCTCGTATCGAGCGCGGAGACGCTCGCGTGGCTGCCGCTGGTCCTCGAGGGCGCGAAGGCTGACACCAAGCTCGTCTCCGTGACCGGCACGGTCGAGAAGCCGGGTGTCTACGAGGTGCCGCTGGGCACGACCCTGGGCGAGGTCCTGGAGTGCGCCGGTGGTGTGCGCGGTGCTTTGAAGGCCATCCATGTCGGGGGGCCGACCGGTGGGATCCTCGCGGCCGAGCGTCGCAGCACGCGTTTCGATTACGACGACCTGAAGGCGGCGGGCACGCACATGGGCTCCGGTCAGGTCCGCGCGCTCGGGACCGACGTCTGCGTGGTGCGGGAGGCCGGGCGTCTCTTCGCGTATCTCGCGAAGGAGAGCTGCGCGATCTGCGTTCCCTGCCGCGTAGGCACCAAGCGCGTGCAAGGGATCCTCGACGGCGTCGCGTCCGGGGTCGGCCGCGATACCGATCTCCCGTGGCTGACCGAGCTCGGCGATCACATGGAGCAGTTCTCGCTCTGCGGCTTCGGCATCACGGCGCCGTCCATCATCCGGACGACGCTGCGCGAGTTCCCCGACGACTACCGCGCGCACATCTCCGACCGCAGGTGCCCGACCGGGACGTGCACGACGCTCCGCGCTCGCCGGTACGAAACGATGGTCCAGCCGTGAGCGAAACGTGCCAGGCGTGCAGCGGTCTCATCGAGAAGGTCGAAGGTGGCTCGTGGCGCCATCTTGCGCGCTGGGAGCCCTGCGTCAGCGCGCGTCCGCGAACGCGCACGGCGACGCTCATCAGCGCCAAGCAGCGCCGCGCGCTGGCCGAATACCTCCACTTCAGGATCGAGCGCAGCGAGTGGAAGTACTGGGTGGTCGGCGGGCTCGTGATGTTCTACCTCGCGCTTCTGTCACGTGGCGACTGGCGCATCTTCGCAGCCGGCCTCGTGATCGGCGCCCTGACCACGATCTCGCTCATCGCGGCCGTCGAATACGCCCACGCGCTACTGCGGCGCGAGACGACGCTGATACGCGTGACCGGCTCACTCGTCGTCGAGTGCCGCAAGGACTCCGAGAATGAGCGGCGGTTCGTTCGTGTCGATGGCCGCGAGCTCGTTCTCGACGGCGAGGTGCACGTCGGACGCGAGCTCGGTGGGATCGAGTACACCGAGCGCCGCGGCTACCCGCTCGCGATCTGGGACCGCGACGGAGATCTCGTGTGGCATCGGCCGGAGTACGAGCCCTCACCGCTGCGCGCCGATAGGATGTTCCTCACCGCATGAGTCTTCTCGAGCGCTACCTCCAGCCCGGCGAATCCCAGCTGCCGACGGTGTCCCACAGCGGCGAGATCCCGTCGGGCATGCCGACCTGCACCATCACGATCGACGGTCAGGAGGTCACGGCGATCCCCGGCGAGGCGATCCTGCGCGCGGCCCAGCGTGCCGGCTTCAACGTGCCGACGCTCTGCGACGACGAGAAGCTCGCGCCCGCCGCCGCGTGCCGCATGTGCCTGGTGGACATCGAAGGTCAGGGTCGTCCGCTGCCGTCATGCCACATCGCGGTCGAGCCCGGGATGAAGATCGTCTCGAGCTCCGACGCGCTCTTCAAGCTGCGCAAGCAGAACCTTGAGTACATCCTCAGCGACCACAACGCGTATTGCATGCCGCCCTGCCAGATCAGCTGCCCGACCCACATCGACATCCCGGGCTACCTCGAGCTGATGGCAAAGGGCCAGCACATCGAGGCGGCGCGTCTGGTCAAAGAAGTCCTGCCGTTCCCTTACGCACTCGGCCTCGTGTGCCCGAAGCCCTGCCAGGAGGTGTGCCGTCGCGGGCTGGTGGAGGAGGAGATCGCGATCTGCCAGTGCCACGGCTACACGGGCGAAATGATCATGGAGATGGACAAGGCGCCGACGCCCTTCCCGCAGGAGGTGGCCACCGGCAAGCGCGTGGCGGTGATCGGCGCGGGACCCGCGGGGATGACCTGTGCCTACTACGCCGCGCTCAGGGGTCACGCCGTGACGGTGTTCGACATGATGGCGAAGCAGGGCGGCATGCTCCGCTACGGCATCCCCGAATACCGGCTGCCGAAGGTGAAGCTCGATAAGGAGCTCAACAGCGTCTGGCAGCTGCGGGACACGGAGTTCAAAGGCGGCATGAAGCTCGGCCGCGACTTCACCGTGGATCAGCTGCTCGGGCAGGGCTACGACGCGGTCTTCCTGGGCATCGGCGCGTGGAGCAGCAATGAGCTGCGCATTCCCGGCGAAGACCTGCCGGGCGTCATCGAGGCCATCAACTATCTGCGGCAGAACGCCGAAGGCGATCCCGTTCCGGTGGGGAAGGGCAACCGCGTCGTCGTCATCGGCGGCGGCTTCACGACGTTCGACTGCGCGCGCACCTCGCGGCGCCTCGGCGCCGAAGTGACCGTCGTCTACCGACGCTCGCGCAAAGAGATGGGCGCGCACTACAGCGAGGTCGACGACGCCGAACACGAGGGCATCAAGCTCGAGTTCTATGCCGCGCCGGTGAAGATCATCGAGAAGAACGGACGTGTGGGCGGCATCGAGTTCCAGCGCATGGCTCTCGGTGAACCGGACGCATCTGGGCGGCGACGGCCGGTGCCGGTCGAGGGCTCCAACTTCACGATCGACTGCGACACCGTCATCCCCGCCATCGGCCAGATCCCGGTGCTCGAGTGGGTCGACAAGGATCTCGGCGTCCGCCGGACCAAGCGCGAGACCATCGTGACGAACGGCGCCCTCATGACGGACCGACCGGGCGTCTTCGCGGGCGGCGATGCGCAGATGGGCACGCGGACGGTCATCGAGTGCGTCGCGCAGGGCAAGCTCGCGGCGAAAGCGATCGACCGCTACCTCGCGGGCGACGACATGTCACGTGTCGCGGCGGAGATCGCCGAGGAGGAACGGGTCCCCGAGCTCATCGACATCGTTCCGTACAAGCCGGAAGAGCCACAGGTCCGCATGCCGATGCTGCCGTTCGCGCAGCGCGAGCAGTCCTTCGAAGTGATCGAGAGCGGTTACTCAAGAGCGCTCGCCGAGAAGGAGGCCGCGCGCTGTCTCCAGTGCGTGTGTCCCGACGTCGGTCGCTGCGACCTGCAGCGGCTGTCGGTGGAGCACGGGCTCACGGAGAACCGCTTCCACCGTGCCGAGCCGATCGACTACCACGACTACGAGTACGACTTCAGCCACGACTTCATCCTTCGCGACCTCAACAAGTGCATCAACTGCACGCAGTGCGTGCGCATCTGCCGCGACGTCATCGGGGCGAACTGCTACGGCCTGATGGGCGGCGGCTACGACTCGATCGTGACGACGCCGTGGAACGTCTCGCTGTCGTATACGGACTGTGTGTCGTGCGGCGCGTGCGCCGAAACGTGCCCGACCGGCGCGCTGATGATGCGCGAGCGCGACCTGCAGACGTACGAGCTCGACGTGGTCCGCTGCATCTACTGCGGCGACTGCGTCGAGGTCTGCCCGCACGGCGCGCTCGGCGAGACACCCAACTTCGAGCTCGCCACGTACAAGCGCTTCGGCGTCACGGTGCTCGCGAAGGAAGAGCTCGCGGTGGCGAAGACATGGAAGCCCTCGGAGCAGGTGCCGACGCACGGCGAGGGACACGGACAGATACGTCCGCCCGAGGTCCGGCCGCCCGCTCCGCCGCGCTGGGGCGCCTGACGCTCCGCGACCGGCTCGTCGAGCGCGTACGCGCGCGCGGGCCAATGACCTTCGCGGAGTACATGGAGTCGGCGCTCTTCGATCCACAGGACGGCTACTACACGTCGCACGTCGCCCTGGGCTTCGAGGGCGACTATCTCACGGCCCCCGATCTGGGACCGCACTTCGGCCGTGCGCTCGCGCGCGCCTTCGTCGATCTGTGGGCACAGCTCGGCAAGCCCTCGGCGTGGGACCTCGTCGAGGCCGGCGCCGGGCGCGGCGTTTTCCTGCGCGACGTGCTCACCGCGCTCGAGCGCGAGCGGCCGGATGCCGCCAAGGGCGCGCGGCCGACGATCGTCGAGGTCTCTCCGCGGCTGCGCGAGCAGCAGTCGGCCACGCTCGCGGGCCGCGACCTGCGCTGGGCGTCGGACGCGCGTGCGCTCGCGCCGGTGCAGGGCGTCATCTTCGCCAACGAGGTGCTCGACGCGTTCCCGGTGCATGTCCTCGCGCGCACGGCCGAAGGTGTGCGCGAGGTGTTCGTCGAGGAGCACGGCGGCGTGCTCACCGAGACACTGCGCGCCCCGAGCCGCCCCGATCTGGTGTGGCGCGTGCCCGAGCAGCTTCCGCGGGATGGCCGCTGGGAGGTGAGCCCCGCGGCTGAAGGCTGGGTGGCCAGTCTCGCCCCCGCGCTCACCAGCGGCTACGTGCTCTTCGTTGACTACGGGGGTGACGAGAACGAGCTGCTCACGCGTCTCGGCGCCGGGACGCTGCGTGGGTTCTCGCGACACCGGCTCGTGACCGATCCCTACGCTGAGCCCGGCGGGCACGATCTGACGGCGAGCGTGAACTTCACCGCGATCCGGCGCGCCGCAGAGGGGGCGGGCTTCGTGTTCGCGGGTCGCGCGACGCAGCGCGACGCGCTGCTCGCGCTCGGTATCCGTGAGGCGACCGCGCGAGCGGACACCCCGATCGAACAGCTGCGCGCGCTGGGGCGCCGCTCCGCGATCGACACGCTGCTGGATCCGAACGGCTTCGGCGCGTTCGAGTTCGTGTGCTTCGCGAAGGACGCACCCACCGAGGGGCTGCGCATGTTCGGAACGCGCGCGGCCACCACGGTCCGGTATCCTTGAGGGCGTCGGGCTCTTAGCTCAGCTGGTTAGAGCGCAGCGTTGACATCGCTGAGGTCGGGCGTTCGAGCCGCCCAGAGCCCACAGGAAGACCGCAATGAGATAGGGGAGGAACCATGGCGAAGTACATCACGCTCTATCAGTTCACCGACCAGGGCATCAAGAACTACGAGGGCACGGTCCAGCGGGCGAAGGAAGCGACCGCCGGCGTCGAGAAGATGGGCGGCAAGCTCCTCTCGATCAACTGGACGATCGGGCCGTACGACCTTGTTTCCGTCAGCCAGTTTCCGGACGACGAGACGAGACGGCGACGGCCTTCACGCTGAAGCTCGGTGCGGCGGGCAACGTGCGTACGACGACGATGCGCGCGTTCGACGCCGACGAGATGACGAGGATCATCAGCAAGACGAAGTAGTACGCGCGCGCGGGCGTGGAGTCGTTAGGGCTTCGCTCCGGACTTGCCTTTCGTTTTCCCACGGCCGGCCTTCGCTGCCGGAGCAGCAGCCGGCGCGGCTGGTTTGGCGCTCCGCTTCGTCGCGTACTGGCTGACGCCGTCGAGAAGCTCCTGTACGTCGAACGGCTTCCGGAGCGCCAGCTTGGCACCGAGCTCGCGCAGCTGCGGCCGGAGTGTGTCCATGTCCTCGGTGGCGGACACGACGATGACCGGGGGCTGACGGTCCGGCTCCATCTCCGCGCGCTTGCGGAGGAACTGGACCCCGTCGGCGCCGGGAAGGAAGAGATCGAGTAGGACGAGGTCGACCGGAGCCTCCCCGTGCAGGATCCGGAGACCCTCCTCAGCGTCCGGCGCCGCCGTGACCTCGTAGCCGGCGCTGCGCAGGATCGTTTCCAGCAGCCGGCGGGTGTTCTCGTTGTCCTCGACGACCAGGATGTTCTGCTTCTGGGTGCTTTCCATTGGGCCAGTCTGAAAGATTGGTCAAGGAATGTCTTGCGGGGGAGCTAGATCTCGAACTGACGGTGTCCGAAAGCCGCTCTTGGGGGTCGAGCCGCCCCGCCCGGGCGTCCTCCTCGGCGAGCTCGCCGGCGATGTCTGCCGCCTCGCGCGGCGTCAGCATCCGTCCGCGGGCGCCGTCCCCGGCGGGGGAGGGTGGCGCCACGGCAGCGCACGGCTGCGCGTCTGATTGCCCCACTAGTACGGGGGTGACGTTCTATGAAATCGCGCGTTGAAGGGATAGTGTCCCGACTTACGTTCAAACGATCGAGCGGTCCTGCGCGTCCGACGACGGCGCCGGTGTGGCGTCCCGCCGAAGCGCCGGAACCCGCCCGCACAGCTGAACCGGGCCGCAAAGAGGAACCTTCGGAAGGGAACAACACCATGCAGCAGCGAGACACACGTGACTACTCGGCAACCCGGGAGCAGACCACGACACCCAGCTCCGGCGACCTGAACGCGCTCCTCGGCAAGGGCTCCGAGTTCGAGGGCAAGCTCGCCTTCGAGGGCAAGGTCCGCATCGACGGCACGTTCACCGGCGAGATCTCCACCAACGACCTGCTCATGGTCGGCGACGGCGCCAAGGTCCAGGCCGAGATCAGCTGCGGCACCGTCATCGTCGAGGGCGAGGTCGTCGGCAACATCAAGGCCACGTCCGCCGTCGAGCTGCGCCGCCCGGCCAAGGTCCACGGCGACATCACCACGCCGTCGCTCGTGATCGAGAAGGGCGTCGTCTTCGAGGGTCGTTCGCGCATGGACGAGCTTCAGTCCTCGAACATCGTTCCGATCTACGCGTCCGCCGAACCCGGCGAGTAGCAAAGACATAGACGCCGTTCAAGGCGTCCTGATGTTCGACGGCGTCACCATCCGTGACGCCGACTTCAGGCGCGCCTCCTTCGACGCTTTCGCGCCGGAAGGCTGCGCCTTCGAGCAGTGTGACTTCCGCGGACAGACGCTCGACCGCCGCTTCCAACCGTTGTTCTCTTCCCGGCGGCGGAGCGTCTTCCGCGAGTGCCGCTTCGATGAGGCGGACCTGCGCGCGGTCCGCCCGGGCCAGGCGCGCTTCGAACGGTGCCGTTTCGACAACGCCAAGATCGACGGCTGGGAATCTTTCACCGCCGAGTTCATCGACTGCACGTTCTCCGGCCGCATCGCCAACGTCCGTGTCTACGGGCGGCCGTGGGGCGCGGGCGCCGAGAACCTCAACCCCATGCGAAAGATCAACGAGTTCCGCGGCAACGACTTCCGTAAGGCGGACCTCGTCAGCGTGACCTTCGTGCACGGCATCGACGTCGGCGCGCAGCGCTGGCCTCAGGGTCCCGAGTACGTCGTGCTCGACAAGATCCACCAGCGCATCGCGAAGGCGCGCGTGACCGTGCTCGACTGGCGCGAACACCCGGCGCGCGAGGAGGCCCTCGAGATGCTGCAGTCCGCGGCCCAGCTCTACTCGAACCAGATGACCGTGATCGGCCGCCGTGTCGAGGAGCGCTGGTCCGCGCCGGCCGCGGTGCAAGAACGCGTCTGGGACACCCTCGCCCGCTCGATCGCCTGATCCGTTGAGCCGGGCTCTCGCCCTGCTCATGGTCGCGCTCATCATCGGCTCACTCGTGGGGGGGACCTTGCTGAGCGTTTTCCAGCCCTAGCTCCGGGACTACGCCCAACGGTCACGGCCGGGTATGATTCGCGACTCGCAACGACGCGGACAGTGCCGCGTGCTGGAGCCGAAAGCGAGCCCGGGACAGTGTGAGCCGGGCCGGCGGCGCACGCGGAGACCACCGCCGAGCGACGTGGGTGGGCCCCGTATAGCCCGGACGAGAAGCCCCAGGGGCAGGGGCCCCTGTCAGCGAGCGAAGCGAGCGTGTGGGGAACTCGGGTGGAACCGCGGGAGCAGCGCCTCTCGTCCCGATGATCAGGGACGAAGGCGCTTTTTTCGTCCACAGGGAGAAACGGGCATGGCGAGAACGGAACGGAAGGCCGACCACGGCGACGAGGCCCTCTACGCGCTGCGGCACTCGACCGCGCACGTCATGGCCGGCGCGGTGCTTGAGCTCTTCCCAGGCGCGAAGGTCGGCTTCGGACCACCGGTCCGGGACGGCTTCTACTACGACTTCGATCTTCCGCGCGCCCTCACGCCGGAAGACCTGGGCAAGATCGAGGCGAAGATGCAGGAGGTCGTCAAGCACGACGCTGCGTTCGAGCGACGCGAGATGAGCGTGCCCGAGGCGCTCGCCTTCTTCGGCGAGCGCAAGCAGGACTACAAGGTCGATCAGATCAAGAAGCTGGCCGACAAGGGCAAGGACGAGGACAGCGATGACGAGGTCGAGAACGGCCGCGTCAGCGTCTACCAGCACAACGGCTTCGTGGACCTCTGCAAGGGGCCGCACGTCGAGAAGACGGGCCGGATCGGACCGTTCAAGCTGCTCTCGATCGCCGGCGCGTACTGGCGCGGCAACGAGCGCAATCCCCAGCTGCAGCGCATCTACGGGACGGTGTGGCCGGATCAGAAGCGGCTCGATGAATACCTGAAGCGGCTCGAGGAGATCGAGCGGCGCGACCACCGCGTGCTCGGCAGAGAGCTCGAGCTGTTCCGCATCGACGAGGAGCTCGGCTCCGGTCTGGTGCTGTGGCTGCCGAACCTGTCGATCGTCCGTGAGGAGCTCGAGAACTGGTGGCGCAAGGTCCACCACGAGCGTGGCTACACGCTGGTGTACACGCCGCACATCGCGAGCGAGAAGATCTACGAGCGGTCGGGCCACCTAGAGAAGTACGGCGAGAAGAACATGTACGGCCCGTTGCTGCTCGACGAGGGCACGCAGAGGTTCTGGATCAAGCCGATGAACTGTCCCGGCCACATCAAGGTCTTCCAGTCGAGGATCCACTCGTACCGCGAGCTCCCGCTGCGCATCGGCGAGCTCGGCACGGTGTACCGCTACGAGCGCGGCGGGACACTCCATGGGATGCAGCGGGTCCGCGGCTTCACGCAGGACGACTCGCACATCTTCTGCACCTGGGCGCAATCACAGGAAGAGATCGGCAGGGTCTTCGACCTCGCAATGGAGTTCCTGCGTACGTTCGGCTACACCGATCCGGTCATCTATCTGTCGACGCGTCCGGAGAAGCGCCTCGGCACCGACGAAATGTGGGACAAGGCCGAGAAGGCACTAGCCGACGCGCTCGGCGTCCGTGAGGTCCCGTACAAGATCGATAAGGGCGGCGGCGTCTTCTACGCGCCGAAGATCGATATCAAGATGAAGGACGCGATCGGCCGCGAATGGCAAGGTCCGACGATCCAGATCGACCTCAATCTGCCCGAGCAGTTCGACGTCACCTACGTGAACGACCAGGGTCAGCGCGAGCGCGCGGTGATGATCCACCGTGTGCTCTTCGGAAGCCTCGAGCGCTTCGTCGGCGGCCTGATCGAGCACTACGCCGGGAACTTCCCGCTGTGGCTCGCGTGGGAGCAGGTCGCGGTGATCCCCGTGCGCGAGACGGCGATCGGCTACGCGCGCGACATCACCGCGAAGCTCCGGGCCGACGGCTTCCGCGCGCACCTCGACGAGCAGGCCGGCGACCTGCGCAACCGCGTCAAAGAAGCGCAGCATCGGCGCGCCAACTACATGCTCGTGGTCGGCGACAAGGAAGCCGCCGCCGGTGCTGTGTCGGTCCGCCGCCGCGGCTCGCGCGAAGAGGAGCGCGGCGTCCCATTCGAGGCGTTCGTCGACCGGATCAAGAAGGAGCGCGATACCAAGGCGCTCCCGGCCGATTTCGCCCCACACGAACCGAGCGCGGGCGACGCGATGGCATGACCACGACGCCCGCGACGGCCCCAACGCTGCGCGGCCAGCGCGTCACGCTCCGGCCGATGACCTACGCCGACGCCCCGCACCTGGTGCGCTGGGCGAGCGACCTGGACTTCGCGTGGTTCCAGTGGGGACGCCGGCCGGGTCGCTTCGCCGACGACGAGGCTGCGCGGAAGTGGATGGACGTCATCGCGGAGGGGCGGGGGGTCGTGTTCGCGATCGAGCACGCAGGTCGCCCGATCGGTCAGGCCAACTACCGCGATCTGAAGTCCAAAGGGAGGAGCGCGGAGGTCGGAATCGGGATCGGCGAGCCGACCCTCTGGGGGAAGGGGCTGGG
>JANNHF010000161.1:0-1577 GCA_031404235.1 Chloroflexota bacterium | reverse complement strand
CTTCCTGCTGACCGTCGCGACGATCTGGATCGTGCCCCTGGTGCGCGACGCGCTCGGCTGGAACTGGGCGTTCCTCGCGCTCGTTCCCGGCCCCGCGCTCGGCGTGCTCGCGATGGTGCGACTCCGCGCGCGCCCCGAGGCCGCGCTCATCGCCGGCGGGCGTGGCTAACTGACAGCGATAGAGCGGGGGGCGCTTGTCGTTTCACAACTGTTGTGGACCGCAGCCTGTTATCCCGCATGGCGGTCTCGTTATTACCGTCGGGGCAGATACGCTGTCCGCGGTGGTGTTTGTGGAAAGGTGGCTCGCATGAAGTTTCTGAAAGTCGTTCTCGTGTCCTGTCTGCTCGCATCCTTCGCAATGATCCAAGGCGCGACGGCTGTCGCCACGTCCGGATACACGCTCTTCGGCGACGCGACGCCCATCCATCCTGGCAACGCGTCCGACACGGCTATCCAGCTTCGCTCGGTCGGGACAGGCTACGGCGGCATCGACTTCGACTTGACGGCCGGCATGACCCTCAACCAGCTGCTGAATCTTTCGACCGATCACATGTATACGGCTGGTAGCTGTGGCGGCGGTTCGCCGCGGTTCCAGATCAACGTCGACGGGCACAACATCTTCGTGTACATCGGCCCGCCGCCGAACTGGACGGGTTGCGTCGCGAACACCTGGCTCAACACCGGAGATCTGCTCGAGTCGGCGCTCTTCGTCGACACGAGCCAGCTCCCGGGCGGCACGTTCTACGACACGTGGGGCTCGGCCCTCGTCAAGTACGGAGCACACGCAGTCACGGGCATCCAGCTCGTCGCTGATGGCGCATGGGCCGTTGGCGGAAATCAGACCGTTCAAGTGGACAACGTCATGATCAACGCGACGACCTACACCTTCGAGGAAGTGGTCGCGAGCGACAAGGAGCGGTGCAAGAAGGGCGGCTGGCAGGACTTCGAGTCCGGCCCCGGCCCGTTCAAGAACCAGGGCGACTGCGTGAGCTACTTCGCCACGGGCGGTAAGAACGAGGCGAGCGACTAACCCGCAACAGCTACATCGAATGAAGCCCCCGGGAAACCGGGGGCTTCGTCTTGCGCGGCGGGCTAGTGCGGTGGTCCGGCGTCCGCAGTGACCGCCAAGAGGCGCTCGGGCGGGAGGCGCAGGAAGGCGCTCGCGATCACAGGATCGAACTGACCGCCCGAGCAGCGTTCGATCTCGGCGCGTGCGTCCTCGAGACTCATTGCCTTGCGGTACGGCCGGTCCGACGTCATCGCGTCGAACGCATCGGCGACAGCGAAGATCCGGGCGCCAACGGGGATCTCGTCGCCGGCCAGGCCATCGGGGTAGCCGGTCCCGTCGAAGTGCTCGTGGTGATGCCTGACGATCTCAGCCGCGCCGCTCAGGAACGGGATCCCAGCCAGGATCCGTGCGCCGTACGACGGATGCTTCTTCATGATCGTCCACTCCGGACCGGCGAGCTCCCCGGTCTTACGCAGGATCTCATCGGGGATGCCGATCTTTCCGAGGTCGTGGAGCAGCGCGCCACGCCGAAGCGTGGGGAGATCGACTTTGGGCGCGCGTAGCTCTC
>JANNHF010000160.1:0-2375 GCA_031404235.1 Chloroflexota bacterium | reverse complement strand
GCGCTCCGGACTCGTTCGCCGTCGGGGTCGGGCCTGGGGTTGGAGTCGCACCCGGCGACTCGCTCGGCGTGGGCGTGGGTGACGGACTCGGGGACTCGCTAGGCGTCGGCGTTGGGGTCGGAGACTCGCTCGGCGAGGGCGACGGACTCGGCGACGGTGGATCGCTCGGCGACGGCGAGGGCGTCGGGTCTTCGGCGCGCATCGCTGACTCTGGCGCGATGAGGCTGAACTGCTTCGGCGCCGGTGCACCGCTGGTCGGTGATGGTGCGGGCGTCGGCGCTGCGCTCGGTCGCGGCGACGCCGCGTTCGAAACCCAGAACGTGCCATCGGCGGACCACCATCCCGCGCGCCCGTTGCGATCAGCGCCAGGGACGAGCTCGGACATCGGCGGTGCGGTACGCGCCGGTGCCGGCGCCGTGCTCTTAGCGGGCGCAGCGGTGGGCGCGGGCTGCGTCGTGTCGTTCCCGACGATCGTGGGACCCGAAGCCTTCCAGTCGAGCGGCTGAACGATGGTCTCGCCCGTCTTGGCGTCGTACTGGATGATCCGAACGCCGGACTCGCGCGCCCAGGCGTTGAGGCTCTCGTCGTCGGTCGGCGTCAGCGTGATCGTGTACAGACCGCGCTCTGGGTCGGTGAGCTTCGCCTCGAGACGCGGAAGATCGACGACAGCGAACCGATCGCCGTTCTCCGGGTCGACCGACCAGCGGTCGACCTTGAGATTGTTCTTCCCGAAGTACGACGCGATGTCGTCGGCGGAGTAGATGCGCGGGAAGTTGATCCAGGCCTTGTCGCTCGCATCCGAGTCGGTGGCCGCCCGTTCGATGAAGACGCTGATCTTCGGAAGAGAGAACAGGTAGCGGCCGGTGCCGATGTCCCCGCGGATGATCGAGAGGCCGAGCGGTCCCAGCGCGGCCATGACGGCGTTCTCTTTGGTTCCGGGTGGGAAGTTCACGACGAGGGTGCCGGGGTCAGTTCCGAATTCGACTTTGAGGTCTGTTGAGGTGGTGGAGGACTTGTCCGGGGTCTTGAGGTCGGGTTTGTTGATCCTCGCAGAGGGAGTGGTCGTGATCGCGGCATCAGGAGTTGGCGGAACGGCGCGCGCTAGTGGTACGCCGATAACAACGACGTACACAACGAGGAATGCCCAGACCAAGCCGCGGCCGTATTGCACTACAAGTTGGAAAAGCCCACCGGCTCCCCTACCCCCTCACGCGCGCTCCGCACATTACGGATGACACAAGACCGAACGTCAACGTGCTAATAGCGTTCGAATCGTGAATTTCCCCTAGCACCCCGAGCGCGAGACCAACACCCTGACTTCCGAACTAGGTCACTTGCCGCATCGGGTCCTAGTCGTCGGGCAGTACTCCTATTAATAGCGCGCGAGCGATCCGCACTTTCATGACGACTACAGCGCGCTCGCGTTTAGGCGACCTATCCGCACACCGAGGCGTCATGTGCTGTGCGCGACGAACAATACGCGAGCACTGCGCGTGGCGCGGCATCATAGGCAGCGCTCATGCCGCAGAAGAATTCGGCCAAACGCGCGCCCCGCGCGGTGAAGCGCCAACCGAAGAGCCGCGGTAGCAAAGCCGTAT
Source organism: Chloroflexota bacterium (assembly GCA_031404235.1). Lineage (GTDB taxonomy): Bacteria > Chloroflexota > Limnocylindria > P2-11E > P2-11E > CF-39. Next base: position 777 of record JANNHF010000160.1, on the reverse strand, counting down.
CGGCGGTAGTTGGCTGGCGCGAGATCGCGCTCGCCCTCGCATGCATCGAGCTTGCGATCTTCATCCTCGTCTTCGACCCCTCGGTGCGTGACGTCTTCGATCTTCCCAAGGCCGCCTTCACGCACGGGCTCGCTTGGGCGCTGCTCGGCGTCGTCCTCGTCGTCGCGCTCGTGGACGGCGTGAGAGTGCCCGCATCTCCTTTGTTTCTCGCGTTCTACGCGGTGCTGGCGGCGGAGCTGCTGACCACGGCGACCGCGTCGAACCAGTACGTCGCGGTCTTCGGTGAGGTCGGCCGTTACCTGGGGCTCACGACGCACGCGGTGCTCGCCCTGATCGCCGTGACGATCGCCTTCGCGACCGATTACCCGCGCCGCGCCTCGTGGCTGGCGTGGTCGATCGGCGCTGTCGCGGTCGCCGCCAGTGCGTACGCCGTCGTGCAGGCGCTCGGAGCGGATCCCGTGAGGTGGGCCGACCTCGACTCCCAGGCTCGACCCTTCGCGACGCTCGGCAATCCCGACTTCTACGGACAGTTCCTTTCCGTCGTGGTCATCGCGTCCGCTGCGGCGCTCGTCTTCGGAGGAGCCCCGCTCGGCCGCCTCCGGTGGGCGATCACCGCGCTCGGCGTCGAGAGCGCGGTGCTGATGGTGATCGTCGCGACCCGAGGCTCGCTGATCGGCGTGATCGCCGGCCTGTTCGTCATCGGTCTGCTGTGGCTGCGTCGGACGGGGACGACGCGTCGCGCGCTGTCGCGGCTCGCGCTGGCGATCGCGGCGCTCG
>JANNHF010000159.1:0-6154 GCA_031404235.1 Chloroflexota bacterium | reverse complement strand
GGCCGAGCGACCGCAGCGCGCCGCGCACGGCCTCGCCCTGCGGATCGCGCACCTCCGCCTTCGGCAGAACGCGGATCGTCGCGACGAAGATCATCCGAACCACTCCTCGCCGGTGAGCTTGCCGTAGCACTCGCGATAACGCTGGCTCGTGCCCGCGACCACCTCGGGCGGCAGCGCCGGAGCCGGGGGCTCCCTGTTCCAGCCGCTACTGGTGAGGAAGTCCCTCACGTACTGCTTGTCATAGGAGGCGGGCGATCCGCCCAGCTTGTACGTCGCCTCGTCCCAGTAGCGCGACGAGTCCGGCGTGAGCGCCTCGTCGATGAGCGTGAGCTTCCCGTCGTAGAACCCGAACTCGAACTTCGTGTCGGCGAGGATCAGCCCGCGGCCGAGCGCGTACGCGTGCGCCTTGCGGTACAGCTCGAGAGTCACCTGTTCGAGCTGCTTCGCGAGCTCGCTGCCGACCATGGACGAAAGCTGCGCGCGCGAGATGTTCACGTCGTGGCCGGTGACCGCCTTCGTGGCCGGCGTGAACATCGGCTCGTCGAGACGCTGCGATTCCTGGAGATCCTTGGGCAGCGATTCGCTCGCGACGGTGCCGAGCGCCCTGTACTCGGTCCACGCGGACCCGGAGATGTAGCCGCGCGCGACGCACTCAACGTCGATGCGCTCGCAGCGCTTCACCAGCACGGCGCGCCCATCAAGCTCATCGACCTCACGGAACACCGCGGGGAACTCGTCGATATTCGTCGACACCAGGTGGTTGGGAATGACTCGCTCGGTGCGGTCGAACCAGAAGCTGGAGAGCTCCGTGAGCACGCAGCCCTTGTCCGGTATCGGGGTCGGCAGGACGACGTCGAACGCGGAGAGCCGATCGGTCGCGACGATGACGAGTCGGTCACCGCCGGCTTCGTACACGTCGCGCACCTTGCCGCGACGGAAGAGCGTCGCGCCGGGGACGTTGCTCTCGATGAGCGCGCTCATTCGGGCAGGATTCCTTTGAGTCGCTCGCGCCACGTCGCCGCGACGTCGTGCGCTACCTCGGCGGCAAGCCCGCGGTAGTCCTCGGGACGCTCGAGGATGCGTCGCTCCTCGGGCGAGAGCTTGGTGAGGTATTCGCGCAGCTCGGTGTCCTGCGCCACGACCTCGAGCACCGAACGCGAACCGCGCTCCGCCTCGAGCGTCAGTCGCCGCACCGCCTCGTGCGCGTCGGGATGGCCGTACTTCGCGAGCAGCACGTAGAGCGGCTCCGCGACGATCGCGCCGCGCGACATCGCCAGGTTCGCCTTCAAACGATCGCGGTCGACGCGGATGCCCTCGAGCGAGCCGGCCATGCGCCCAGCGGCGTACGCGGTCGACGCGATGATCTCGCCGAGGAAGCGCTGCGACGCGGAGTTGGTGAGATCGCGCTGATGCTCGCTGATCTGATCGAGGTACGTCGTCATGACGCGCGGCGCCATGGCCTTCCAGATGGACTTCACGTTCTCGAACGAGACCGGGTTCCGCTTGTGCGGCATCGTCGAGGAACCGACCTGCTCCGCCGCGAACGACTCCGCGACCTCGCCGATCTCGGTCCGCTGCAGCTGGCGCATGTCGTCGGCGAGATTCGCCATGACGCCGAGGGCGGTGACGCAGGCGTGGGCGAGATCGGTCCAGCCCTCGGGCTCGACGATCTGCGTCGAGCTCGACCGCGGGTGAAGGCCCAGCGCCGCAAGGAAGCGCCGTTCGAGGGCGCGCGCGTCGGCGGTGAGCAAGCCCATCGCGCTGTACGCGCCGACCGCACCGGAGAGCTTGCCTGGCAGGCGGCGCGCGACCGAACGCAGCATCTCGATCCGATCGCCAAGGCGCGAGACGTACTCCGCCATCGCGAACCCGAACGTGATCGGCTCGGCGTGGCGGCCGTGCGTGCGGCCGATCTGCGGTGTTTCGGCCTCGGCCTCGGCGATTGAGATGCATCGCGCCACCAGCGCGCCGAGCGCCGGCACCACGACGCGTTCGACACATTCGCGGTAGCGGAGCGCGTTCGCGGTGTCGACGATGTCGTACGACGTCGCGCCGAGATGCACGAAGCGCTTCGCTTCGTCGGGCACCTGCGCACGGATGACGTTCACCAGCGCGCGCACGTCGTGGCGCGTCTTCGTCTCTTCCTCCGCGACCTCCTGCGGCGTGACGCGGTCCGCGGCGCGGGCGATCGCGTCGGCGATGCCGCGGTCGCAGATGCCGGCGTCGGCCATGGCCTGCGCGAGCGCGCCCTCGACCCGCGCCTGATAACGGATGGCCGCTGCGGCGGAGAGATAGGGCTGGAGCGACTTGAACAGCGTGGCGTCGCCGCCGTAGAAGCGGCTGTCGATCGGCGAGATCGCGTCGAAGCGGTTCTGGATGGTCATGTCTTATCCATCGCAGGGGGAGAACCCCCTGCAACCCCCCTGGAATTCGCGTTCATCCAGCTAGAACTTTCGCGGCCATGCTCTCGCGCAGCGTGCGCAGGCGCCCCGCGAGCTCGTCGTCAGCGGTCGCGAGGATCTGGGCGGCGAGGATGCCGGCGTTCGCCGCGCCCGCCTCGCCCAGCGCGACGGTCGCGACCGGCACGCCGCGCGGCATCTGGACCGTCGAAAGGAGCGCGTCAAGGCCGCCGGCCACCGCGTTCGGCGCGACGAGCGGCACGCCGATGACCGGGCTCGTCGTGAGCGCGGCGACCGCGCCGGCGAGATGTGCCGCACCGCCGGCGCCGCAGATGAACACCTTCACGCCGCGTCGCGCCGCCTCACCGACCCAGTCGCGCAGCGCGTCGGGCGTGCGGTGGGCCGACAGCACGCGCGTCTCGCATTCCACGCCGAGACCGCGCAGCGTCTCGACCGCCACCTTCATGACGGCCTCGTCGGACGCAGAGCCCATGAGCACGCTCACCGAAGGCGTCATGCGACAGCCACCCCACCGCGCGCGATATCCGAACGATAGAACTTGCCGGTGAACGTCACGCGCTCCGCGCCCTGGTAAGCGCGATCGCGCGCCTCGGCGACATTCGAGCCGCCGGCGACGATGTGCATCACACGCCCGCCCGTCGTGATGAAGCCACCCGCGGGTGTGGCGGCGGTCGCGCCGTGGAACCCGTAGACGCCGTCGGGCAGCTTGTCGAGGCCCTCGATCCTGTCGCCGGTACGCGGCGCGCCGGGGTATCCCTCCGCGCAGAGCACCACATCGACGAACGCGCGCTGGCTGAAGCGCACCGGGTTCTGCGCGACGTACTCCTTCAAGCGACCTTCACCGAGGGCGACCATCAGCTTCGCGAAGTCGCCACCGATGCGCGGCAGCGTCACCTCAGCCTCGGGATCCCCGAACCGCGCGTTGTATTCCAGCACTTTGAATCCGCTCTTGGTGCGGATGAGGCCGGCGAAGATCACCCCGCGGTAGGGCGTGCCGCGCGCGGCAAGCGCGCGCGCGATCGGAGCGATCAGCTCGTCAGCAACGCGCTGGGCATCCTCGTCCGGCAGCACGGTCGTCGGCGACGACGCGCCCATGCCGCCGGTATTCGGTCCGACATCGCCGTCACCCAAACGCTTGTGGTCCTGCGCTGGCGGCAGCGCGATAACGGTCTCGCCGTCAACGAGCGCCTGCAGCGAAGCCTCCTCGCCAACGAGGACCTCTTCGAACACGACGCGCCCGCCGCTGGTCGGCGGGGTGCCGAGCGTCATCAGCGCCTCTTCGAGCGTGCGGCAGATCGTGACGCCTTTCCCCGCGGCGAGACCATCCGCCTTCACGACGAGCGGCGGCGCCCACTTGTTGCGATCGAGCGCGTTGCGCGCAGCCTCGGGTGTCGAGAACGTCTCCCAGCGCGGCGTCGGGACGCCGGCCTCGGTCATGAGCTCCTTCGCGAAGGTCTTGCTCCATTCGATCTTCGCGGCCTCTTTCGAAGGCGCGACGACCGCGACGCTCGCGCGCCGGATGTGGTCGCCGATCCCCTCCGCGATGAGCTCGTCCGGTCCGACGATCGCGATATCGATCGCCGACGCCGCGAGATGCTGTTGCAGGCGTGCGACATCCCGCGGCGGGAAATCGACCACGCGCGCGAACAGCGCGAGGCCGCCGTTGCCGGGGACCGCGTCGATCGTCGCAACGCTGTCGCAGCGCGCGAGGCGCCACGCGATCGCGTACTCGCGACCACCCCCTCCGAGGACAAGGCAGTTGAGACCGGGCGCGCCCAGTGAGCGGCCTGGACTGCGCTGCTTGCGCTGCTCCTGGATCAGCCGCTGCACCTTCTCGCCATGCCTGAAGTAGTTCCTGATCTGCTTCACGTCACTCCCATTCGATCGTGGCGGGCGGCTTCGATGAGATGTCGTACACGACGCGGTTCACCGCCGCGATCTCGTTGACGATGCGCGCCGACGCGCGCGCGAGCACGTCGTACGGCAGGCGCGCCCAGTCCGCGGTCATGAAGTCCTCGGTCGTCACGGCCCGCAACGCGACGAGCGAGCCATACGTTCGGAAGTCGCCCATGACGCCAACACTTCGCACAGGAGTAAGAACGGCGAACGCCTGGGCGACGGTGCGGTACAGGTCGGCGGCACGGAGCTCCTCGAGGAAGATCGCGTCGGCCTGGCGCAGGGTATCGAGCGCGTCGCGGTCCACCGGACCGAGCACACGCACGGCGAGACCGGGACCCGGGAAAGGATGGCGCCACAGGATGTCCTCGGGGATACCGAGCTCGGCGCCGACACGGCGGACCTCGTCCTTGAAGAGGCGCCGGAGGGGCTCGACGACCTCGAGCGCCATGACCTCGGGTAGCCCGCCGACGTTGTGATGCGTCTTGATGCGCGCGCTCGTTTTCGACTCGCGCGAGCGCGACTCGATCACGTCGGGGTAGATCGTCCCCTGCACGAGGAGGTCGACGTTGCCGACGCGGCGCGCCTGTTCTTCGAAACACCGGATGAACTCCTCGCCGATGATCATCCGCTTCTGCTCGGGATCGCTCACGCCGGCGAGGCGGCTCAGGAATCGCTCCGACGCGTCCACGTGCACGAGCCGCAGCCGCGGTCCGAAGGTCGCGACGACCTCCTCGGCCTCGTTCGCGCGGAGCAGCCCGGTGTCGATGAACACGCACGTGAGCCGGTCGCCGATCGCGCGCGCGACGAGTGTGGCGGCGACGGCCGAATCGACGCCGCCGGAGAGCGCGCAGATGGTGTGACGGTCGCCGATCGTTCGCTTGAGCTCGGCGACGGCCTCCTCGATGAACGCGGCGGGCGTCCAGTCGCCGGCGCAGCCGCACACGCGGTACAGGAAGTTGCGCAGCACCTCGGCGCCGCGCGGCGTGTGCATCACCTCGGGGTGGAACTGCACCCCGAAGCGGTTCCGTCCGTCACTCATCGCCGCCAGCGGCAGCCGCTCAGTGCTCGCGATCCCGTGGAAGCCCTTCGGGAGACGCTTCACGGTGTCGCCGTGGCTCATCCACGCGCGCTCGCTCGAACCGAGTCCTTCAAACAGCCCGGACGGATCCTGGATCTCGAGCGTCGCCGGGCCGAACTCGCGCTTCCCCTCGGGCGCGACCTCGCCGCCGAGGACATGCGCCATGAGGTGCATGCCGTAGCAGATGCCGAGCACCGGCAGGCGCCCGTCGAGGATCTTCGGATCGACCAGCGGCGCGTCTTTGTCATACACGCTGGCCGGCCCGCCCGACAGGATCACGCCGACGACATTGCGGCGCGCGAGCTCCTCGGGCGCGACGTCGTGCGGGAAGATCTCGCAGTACACCCGCGACTCGCGCACGCGCCGCGCGATGAGCTGTGTGTACTGGCTGCCGTAGTCGAGGATCGCGATGGTCGCCTTCCCCGTCGCCGGGCGGTCGCCGTCCGGCGTCCGAGACGCGGACTTCGCCTCCGTGTCCTGGAGGCGGCTGTCTCGCGCGTTCACCGGAGCGCTAGCCGTTCGCTCGAACGCGGTAGTTGGGCGCGTCGGCGGTGATCTGGACGTCGTGCGGATGCGACTCCCGAAGGCCCGCGCCGCTGATGCGGACGAAGCGCGCCTTGGTGCGCAGGTCCTCGATGCTCGCGGCGCCCACGTACTTCATCCCCGCGCGCAGACCACCGACGAGCTGATGCACGAACGGCTCGAGCGCGCCGCGGGAGCGGACCTGTCCTTCGACTCCCTCCGGGACGATCTTCGA
>JANNHF010000158.1:0-9641 GCA_031404235.1 Chloroflexota bacterium | reverse complement strand
CTGTGCTGTCTGCTGTGCTGTCTGCTGTGCTGTCTGCTGTGCTGTCTGCTGTGCTGTCTCTGTCTACATGATGCGGCAGGCCCAGGGCACGAATAACCAGGCGCTGTCGTTCGGGAAGAGCCGCGCCCGCATGTTCATCGGCAACAAACCGACGACCACCTTCGACGACGTCGCCGGGGTCGACGAGGCAAAGCAGGAGCTCGCCGAGGTCGTCGAGTTCCTCAAGTACCCGGAGAAGTTCTCGAGCCTCGGCGCGCGGATCCCGCGGGGCGTCCTGCTCGTCGGACCCCCGGGCACCGGCAAGACCATGCTCGCGCGCGCCGTAGCCGGCGAGGCGGGCGTGCCATTCTTCTCGATCTCGGGCTCCGAGTTCGTCGAGATGTTCGTCGGCGTGGGCGCCTCGCGCGTGCGCGACCTGTTCGATCAGGCGAAGCGCAACGCGCCGTGCATCGTGTTCATCGACGAGATCGACGCGGTCGGCCGCCAGCGTGGCGCGGGCCTCGGCGGATCGCACGACGAGCGCGAGCAGACCCTCAACCAGATCCTCGTCGAGATGGACGGCTTTGACACCGGCACGAACGTCATCGTCCTCGCGTCGACGAACCGTCCCGACGTCCTCGACCCGGCGCTGCTTCGTCCGGGTCGCTTCGATCGCCAGGTCGTGCTCGACCGCCCGGACATCAAGGGCCGCCGCGCGATCCTCGATGTGCACGTGAAGGGCAAGCCGCTGGACAAGAACGTCGAGCTGCTCCGCATCGCGCAGATCTCGCCCGGTTTCTCGGGCGCGGACCTCGCCAACGTCGTGAACGAGGCCGCGATCCTCGCCGCGCGCCGCAACAAGAAGACGATCGGGCAGATCGACTTCGAAGAGGCGCTCGAGAAGGTCGCCCTCGGTCCGGAGCGCCGTTCGCGCGTCATCACCGAGAAGGAGAAGTGGATCGTGGCCTACCACGAGGCCGGCCACGCGCTCTGCTTCAAGCTGCTCAAGCACACCAATCCCGTGCACAAGATCTCGATCGTTGCCCGCGGCATGGCGATGGGCGTCACGTGGTCGCTCCCGCAGGAGGACCGCTACATGCGGACCAAGCGAGAGTTCGAGGATGACATCGCCGCCGCGCTCGGTGGCTGGGTCGCCGAACAGCTGCACCTCGGCGGTGACGCCACGACCGGTGCGAGCAATGACATCGAGAAGGCGACCCACATGGCGCGACAGATGGTCACGAAGTTCGGCATGAGCGAGAAGCTCGGCCCGCTCCAGTACGGCCGCAGCGACGAGCTCATCTTCCTGGGCCGTCAGATCCAGGAAGAGCGGAACTACTCGGAGGAGATCGCGAAGGTCATCGACGCTGAGGTCCACGACATCGTCGACCGTGCGCGCCAGCGCGCGTATGAGGTGCTCACGCAGAACCGCGACAAGCTCGACCTCGTCGTGCAGAGGCTCATCGCGCAGGAATCGCTTGACGCCGCCGACTTCGAAGCGCTGTTCAACGAGCCGGGTGAGGAGACTCCGGTCGCCGCAGCGACAAGCGGTCCGGAGAGCACACCACCCGGAGCTCCGGCCGGCGAGCAAGAGCGTGAGAAGTCCAAGAAGGCCAAGGGGCCAGCGACCGCACCGACGCCGGCGTAATCGGGCAGCCTTCGCTGCCCTCATCTGCTTGGCGTGTGCGCTTCGCGCACGCCGCAGTAGCGCATTTGTGACGTTCGGGTAACGCCGTCGGCGTAACAACATGCGGCACGCTGCTTGCTTGAACGTGTGTCGGAATGAGCGCATTGATCACGGACACACGGGAGCGCATCACGCAAAGCGAACGCCTTCGCGCGACCGCGCTTGCGTGCGTCAGCGGACTCCTCGGCGTCTTGTTCATCGCGTTGCTCGTCGCGGACGAGGCGAACGCCGCGGGGCTCTAGACTAGAGCCCTAACCTTCGCGGATACGGCTCTTCGTCGCGCTCCCACTCCCCACCGAGATCGCCGAAGCGGCATTCCGCTGCGCGCCGGATCTTCCCGCGCTGCGCCGCGTGAAGCCGGAGCTGCTGCACCTGACGCTGGCTTTCCTGGGCCAGACGCCAGACGAACGACTCGCGGTCGTGACGGCCGCGACCCAAGCGGCTGCGAGCAGCGTGACCGCATTCGACATCGAGTTTGACCGCGCGGGTCGCTTTCCGCCCAGCGGCAATCCGAAGGTCGTCTGGCTGGGGATCGGCGCGGGTGCCCCGAATCTGCTCGCCCTCGGCGACCGCCTGCGGGCCGAGCTTGGCCGCCGCGAGATCAAGTTCGATGCAAAGCCGCTGCGCGCGCATGTCACGCTCGGGCGCGTTCGCGAGAACGTGACTCTCGTCGATGCGCGCGCGATCGCCGCCGCGGTGGAGGCGATGCGCATCCCGTACCTGCGATTCCGTGCGGATGCCGTCCTCGTGCTAGAGAGCGTCCTCTCGCCCCGGGGCCCGCGGTACACGGCACGCTCGATCGCATCCTTACGCGTGGGGGACAAGGCCAGATAGCGTCGGTTCGGCGCAGGTGGCCGGGCCAGCCTGCACGCATTTCGCCCTGACCCCTGGCCCACGCCATTTCCGAGGACTAGGCTCGGAAATCGGAGGCACGATGCGACCGATCGCGATCCTGTACGAGAACGAGGGCTGGATGGCGCCGCTGTTCGGCGCGCTCGACGAGACGCGGGCGCCGTACGAGCGCGTCTTCCTCAACGACCTGAGCTTCGACCCCGCTGGTCCCGCGCCCGATTGGTCGCTCGCCGTCAACAAGGTGTCCCCGTCGTCGTACCTGCGCGGCCACGCGCGGAGCATCGCCGTCGCGCGCGAGCTGCTGCCGCTGCTCGAAGAGCGGGGCATCCCGGTCGTGAACGGCAGCCGCGCCTTCGCGCTGGAGACGTCCAAAGCGCGCCAACTGCTCTTACTGCGGCAGCTCGGCATCCGGGCGCCGGAGGCGCGCGTCATCACCGACCCAGTGCAGGCTCCGAGCGCCGCACGCGAGCTGCGTTTCCCGGTGATCGTGAAGCCGAACGTCGGCGGATCCGGTGCGCACATGCGTCGCTTCGATTCGCCGGAGGACCTCGCCGCCGGCGCGGCCGCTCTCGATCTCGGACCCGACGGGGCGGGCCTCGTCCAGGAATTCCTCGAGAGCGAGGACGGCACCAGCCGGCGCGTCGAATTCCTGGGAGGCGAGTACCTCTACGCGATCCGCATCGCGAACGAGCCGGGCCAGGACTTCAACCTATGCCCGGCGGACATCTGCCAGGTGCAGGAGAGTGCCGAGTTCGACAACTGCGTCGTCGACGGCCCCACCAAGAAGCAGCTGCGCATCGACGCGTTCGAGGCGCCTCGGCCGATCGTCGACGACGTGCTCCGCATCGCGCGCGCGGGTGGTCTCGACGTTGGTGGCGTGGAGTACCTCGTCGCAGCGCGCGACGGGCTGCCGTACGTGTACGACATCAACGCCCTGTCGAACTTCGTCACCGACGCCCCCTCGCTCGTGGGCTTCGATCCACACGCGCGCTTCGCCCAGTGGCTCATCGACCGCGCACGAGCGGGCGAGCGCGAGGCGGCGGTGGCATGAGCGCAGCGCTGGCGCGCACGGCCGATCCGTGGACGGACACGGACGTCATCGACGCCCGCGCGCCGCGCACGAACCAGGCGATCGTCGGCACCCTGTCGCTCGTGGCGTTCGCGACGGGGTGGTGGCCGATACTCGGGCTGCTCGCGGCGCAGCTCGCCATCGGATTGACCTTCGGGCGCCGCTGGTGCCTGCCATGCCTGCTGTACTTCGAGGTGCTGCAGCCGCGCTTCGGCGAAGGCCCGATCGAAGACAGCCGCCCGCCCCGCTTCGCGAACGTGGTCGGCGTGGTGTTCCTCGGAAGCGCGACGCTCGCGCACGCGATCAGCTTCACGGCGGTCGGCTGGGGCCTTGGCCTCATCGTCGCGGCGCTCGCGCTGCTCGCGGCGACCACCGGGCTGTGCGTCGGCTGCGAGATCTACCGCCTCGGCGCCCGCATCCGCGGCATCCGTCCGGGGCGCATCGAGCGCGTCGACCTCGCGGAGATCGGCGCCGCGGGGCGCGTGGGCGAGATCGTCGTCCAGTTCACGCATCCCTTGTGCACCGATTGCCACACGCTCGAGCGCGAGCTCGTCGCCGCGGGGCGCCAGGTGTTCACGGTGGACGTTTCGCGACGACCGGAGCTCGCCCGCAAGTACGGCGTTGCGCTCGTCCCGACCGCGGTCGTGGTCGGCCCCGAGGGGATCGTCACCGCGCGTCTGGCGTGAGTCCGAGCTGCACGGCGCCACGGGCGAGCGAGATCCCTGCGCGAGCGCGCCTGATCGACCGCCTCGCCCCGGGACGCTCTTAGGCGGCGCGCTCCCCGCGCGAGCGGATCCCCGGTGGGCGGACCGGCCCGCGCTTCCGATAGTTGAGGTAGGCGTAACGGTCGCAGGACACCTCAGCGGCCGCGCCCCAGCCGTGCGTGAGGTACAGCCACCAATGGCAGAACTCGTGTAGGTAGAGGAAGCGGATGACCTCGCGCCGCGTGCGGAAGAGAACGCGCTCGGCGCCCCAGGCGCCGAGCTCGAGCTCTTCGCGGAACGGCCGGAAGGGCTCCGGGACCTGGACCACGATCTCCGGGTGGTCCCAGTAGGTGAATGCCTGAAGATGCGGCCCGGTGCGGTACCGCAGCGGCTTCACGGTGACCGTGTAGCCGGTCGCGTTGGGCAGCCCGCGCAGGGTCTCGCGCACCTTGAGCGGTGGGTGGGTGGGCAGGGTGGACCGCACCGCCATGGGACCAAGCGGCCGACCAGACGCTCGTAAGTTCTTCACTTATCAACTGTACGGACCGGCCCTGCGCTACCGGGCCTGGGCGCAGAGATAGCCAAAAATCGGGCGTTTCGCTACGATGCCGGGAGCGTCGTTCGAGTGGGAACGAGTAGGTCGCGCGGACCGGGAAGCGAACCGGAGACGGTGAGAACCGGGACGGCGAGCGCGATGCGAATGGCTCCCGCGAGACGCCGCGGCGAAAGGGAACGATTAGCCGTGGCCGGCAGCCCCCCGTTATCAAGGGGCGCTCCCTGGTAGGGGAGGCTGAGGTCGCCGCCGCGAAGCGGTGACGTGATCGGGTGGCACCACGAGCCCTCGTCCCGAGATCGGGCGAGGGCTATTTGTTTCCGTCAGGAGGGAACGAACGTGGCGATCACCGCGGCAGCGACGATCGAGCTCGTACCGGTCATGCGCGAGCGGCTCGCGGATCTCGAGACGCCCGTCTCGGCGTTCGCGAAGCTGCGCTCACTGGGCGGCGCGTTCCTCTTCGAGTCGGCCGAGGGTGGCGAGCGCATGGGCCGTTATTCGTTCATCGGCGTCGCTCCGCGCACGCGCCTGTACTTCCGCGACGGCGACGTGGTCGCGGAGCGCCATCCGGACGACGTCGACCACGCGGTGCCGCGCATCCCCGGTGCCGTTGCGCTGACGCACACGCCGGGCCCCGACCCGCTCGATGTCATTCGGGCCGAGCTCGCGCGGTTCCGGCGTGCTCCACGGCCGGGCCTGCCGCGTTTCAGCGGCGGGGCGGTCGGATTCGTGAGTTATGAGGCCGCCCGCCGATTCGAGCGACTCCCGCTCGCCGCGAACGATCCGTACGCGCCGTGGGGGATGCCGGAGATGGTCTTCGGCATCTACGACACCGTCGTCGCGTTCGATCATCTGCGACACACGCTCACCGTGCTTGCGCACGACGATGCCGCCAGGCCCGGTGCGGCCGCGCGCACGATCGAAGGCGTCTTCGCCGCTCTCGACGCGCCGCTGCCGGCCTTCCCGCGCGCGCCGATCGGCGCGGTCGAGATCCGCGCGAACGGCACGCCGGAGGAGTACATGGCGCGCGTGTCCCGTGCGCGTGAGCTCATCGCCGACGGCGACTGCATCCAGATCGTCCTCGCGCAGCGCTTCGACGTGACGCCCGCGCCCGACCCGCTCGCTCTCTACCGCGCACTGCGTCACGTGAATCCCTCGCCGTACATGTTCCTGCTCGAGACGACCGCAGCCACCCTCGTGGGTGCCTCGCCCGAGCCCTTCGTGCGCGTCGAGGGCGGAAAGGTCGTCATGCACCCGATCGCCGGGACGCGTCCGCGCGGGAAGGATGAAGCGGAGGACGCCGCGAATGAAGCCGAGCTGCGCGCATCGGAGAAGGAGCGCGCCGAGCACGTGATGCTGGTGGACCTCGCGCGTAACGACATCGGTCGGGTGTCGCGAGCAGGCACGGTCAAGGTCAAGGAGCTGATGCGCGTCGACCGGTTCTCGCACGTCATGCATCTCACCTCGGTCGTTGAGGGCGAGCTCAAGCCGGAGCTCGACGCGCTCGACGCGTTCCGCGCGTGTTTCCCGGCAGGCACGGTCTCTGGTGCGCCGAAGATCCGCGCGATGGAGCGGATCGCCGAGCTCGAGCCCGACCAGCGCGGACCGTACGCGGGCGCGGTCGGCTACCTCGGGTTCGACGGCACCCTCGACACCTGCATCACGATCCGGACGGCGACGATCGCACGCGGCGTCTGTCGCATCCAAGCCGGCGCAGGCATCGTGGCGGACTCCGACCCTGCGGCCGAGGAGGCCGAAACGCGCGCGAAGGCGCGCGCGCTCCTACGTGCGATCGAGCTCGCGGGCGGGGAGCTCGCCCTATGACCTCGGTCCTGCTCGTTGACAACTACGACAGCTTCACCTTCAACCTGGCGCAGGCGCTGGGCGCCCTGGGCGCAAACGTCGAGGTCCTGCGCGCCGACGACGAACGGCTGGTCGCGGCGCTCGAGGCGCGGCCGGACCGCGTCGTGATCTCGCCCGGCCCGGGCCGCCCCGAAGGCGCCGGACGCTCGCCATCCCTGGTGCGAGAGGCGCCCGAGCGCGGGATCCCGACGCTCGGCGTCTGCCTCGGCCTGCAGTGCGCAGCGATCGCCTTCGGCGCGCGCGTCGTCCGGGCGCCCCAGCCGCGTCACGGCAAGACGTCGCTCGTGCGCCACGACGGGAGGGGCATCTTCACGGGCGTCCCGGACCCGACCGAGGCGACGCGCTACCACTCCCTGATGGTCGATGAGGCGTCGCTTCCCGCCGACCTCGCCGTCACGGCCCGCAGCGACGACGGCGTGGTCATGGCGCTGCGCCATGCACGGCTGCCGCTCGAGGCGGTCCAGTTCCACCCAGAATCCGTCCTGACGAAGGACGGGATGCGGATGTTGGAGAACTTCCTTGGACGCGCGTGAGGCGCTCGGGCTCGTCGCATCGGGCAAGACCCTCACCCGGGCGGATGCCGATGCGGCGATGGCTTCGGTCATGGCCGGAGAGGCGACGCCGGCACAGCTTGGCGCCCTGCTCGCGGCGCTCCACATGCGTGGTGAGACTCCCGACGAGATCGCGGGATTCGCAAGCGCCCTACGAGCGAACGCGCTTCGCGTGGTGGTGGATGACGGCGCGATCGATGTCGTCGGCACCGGTGGCGATCGCTCGAACAGCATCAACATCTCGACCATCGCCGCGCTCGTCGTGGCCGGCGCAGGCGGACGGGTCGCGAAACACGGCAACCGCGCGGCATCCAGTCAGTGCGGCAGCGCCGACGTGCTCGAGGCCCTCGGCGTGAAGATCGATCTCGGCCCCGCCGGCGTCGCGGCGTGCGTGCGCGAGGCGGGCGTCGGCTTCATGTACGCGCCGCGCTTCCACCCCGCGATGCGCCATGCCGCGCCGATCCGTCGCGAGATCGGCATCCGCACCGTGTTCAACGTGCTCGGTCCGCTCGCGAATCCCGCCGGGGTGCGCCGCTATCTGCTGGGGGTGCCCAGCGTCGCGCTGGGCGAGACGATCGCACGGGCGCTCCTCGAGCTCGGCGTCGATCGCGCGCTCGTCGTGCACGGCACGGACGGTCTCGATGAGATCAGTCCGTCCGCGGAGACGCGCACCTGGGAGGTCTCGGGTGGTGCGGTGCGCGAAGGTACGCTCGGCCCGGAGGTGCTCGGGTTCAAGGCCGCGGCGCGCGCCGAGATCGTCGGTGGCGATGCGGCGAAGAACGCCGCGGCCGCGCGCAGCGTGCTGGAGGGCGCAGCGAGCGGTGCGCGGACGGCGGTGCTCATGAACGCGGGCGCCGCATGCTGGGTCGCGGGGCTTGCGGGCAGCGTGCGCGAGGGCGTGGAAGTCGCATCGCGCGCTATCGACAGCGGCGCCGCGCGCACAGCGCTCGTGCGTTTTGCCGCGAAGAGTCAGCTCATTGGCGCGGCGGAGGCGGCGACGGCATGAGCGACTTCCTCGAGCAGGTCATCGCCGAACGCCGCGCGGACGTCGCGCGAGAGAAGGCCACGGTCTCCGAGGAGGAGCTGCTCGCTTCGGCGAAGGGAAACGTCCTGTCGCGCGGCCTCGGTGGTGGCGTCAGAGCTTGGCGGACCGGATACGACGGATTCACGGCGGCGCTGCGCGTCCGACCGTGGGGACAGATCGCGGTGATCGCGGAAGTGAAACGCGTTTCGCCGGCGCAGGGCGTCCTTGCCGCAGATGCCGATCCGGCAGCACTCGCGCGCTCTTTCATGCGGTCCGGCGCGACCGCGATCTCGGTGCTCACCGAGCCGCGGCACTGGGGTGGTTCCATCGACGATCTTGCCGCGGTCCGCGACGCTGTTCCGAGCCTGCCGATCCTGTGCAAGGACGTGATAGTCGACGAGTACCAGATCGTGCAGGCGCGGGCAGCGGGGGCCGACGCGGTGCTCCTCATCGCCGAGGCGCTCTCCGACGATCAGTTGCGGCGCTTCATCGACCGCGCGAACCATCTCGGAATGGGCGTACTCCTGGAGGCGCACGAGCCGATGGCATTCGGGCGCGCCGTGGCGACCGGCACGCCGATCGTCGGCGTGAACGCTCGGAATCTGCGGCGCCCTCGTGAGATCGACATCGGCCGCGTCCGTCAGCTACACACGTTCGTGCGCGACCATCAGGTCCTCGTGGCCGAATCAGGCATCACCTCGGTCCAGGACGTGCGCGTGCTCCCGGCGCGTGTCGCGGCGGTGCTCATCGGAGGCGCGCTCGTGTTGGCGGACGATCCGGAGCCGCTCATCCAGGGCATCCTGTCCATCCATCGCGAGCCGCTCGCCGCCAGGGCGGCCACGCGACGCCGCTCGTGAGCGCGCGCGGTCGCTACGGCCAGTTCGGGGGGCAGTTCCTCCCCGAGACGCTGATGCCGGCCGTGGCCGAGCTCGAAGCCGCGTTCGACGCGGCGCGCGCGGACGAGGCATTCCAGCAGGAGCTCGATCGGCTACTGCGCGAGTGGGTCGGGCGTCCGACTCCCCTCACCGACGCGTCGCGCCTCGCGAAGCTGGTCGGGCTGCGACGCGTGATGCTCAAGCGCGAGGATCTGGCGCATACCGGCGCGCACAAGATCAACAGCGCGATCGGGCAGGCGCTCCTCGCGCAGCGGATGGGGAAGCAGCGCATCGTCGCGGAGACCGGCGCGGGCCAGCACGGCGTTGCGACCGCGGCCGCGTGCGCGCTCCTCGGACTCGAGTGCGTCGTGTACATGGGCACGGAGGACATGCGCCGGCAGGAGCCGAACGTGTTCCGCATGCGCCTCCTCGGCGCGGAGGTGCGCCCGGTCGACGCCGGCAGCCGCACGCTGAAGGACGCGGT
>JANNHF010000157.1:0-5484 GCA_031404235.1 Chloroflexota bacterium | reverse complement strand
GCAACTACGGCCGGTATACGAACCCGGAGTTCGATGCGACCATCGAGGCGCTCCGCAAGGAAGCGGACGCCGTCAAGCGCGCCGCCTTGTTCGTCAAGGCCAACGACATCCTCATCCTGGATGTGGTGATCATCCCGATCGTGAGCCGGACCCAGGTCACCTCGGGCATCTCCAAGACGCTCAAGGGCGTCCTTCCGACAGGCTGGGACTCCGAGATGTACCAGGTCGCGGACTGGGCCAAGTAACGGACAAGACCTAGGAACGAGGTAGGGTGGCGCGGTGGATGATCTCCACCGCGCCACCCGAGCCCGTCCCGAAGGCATGAGGAGATAGCTAAGGTGGGCCGATACGTGCTGAGACGCCTCCTCATCGCCATCCCGACCCTCATCGTCATCAGCTTCGTCGTCTTCGCGATCCTCGCGCTCGCCCCAACTGATCCCCTGGCGTCGTTCGGGGCAGATCCGCGTGTCCCGCCGGAGGTCCGCGAGCGGATCCGCGAGTCGATGGGCCTGAACGACCCCTGGCCGATCCGCTACGTCAAATGGGTCACCGCCGTCGCTCACCTGGACTTCGGGTTCTCGTTCATGAGCCGCGGGCCGGTCATAGATCTCATCTGGCAGCGGCTGCCGAACACGCTCGCCGTGGTGGGTGTCGCCTACGTGATCGGGGTGCTGCTGGCCGTGCCGATCGGGATGGTCTCCGCCGTGAAGCGCTACTCGGTCTTCGACCACCTGTCGACGACCTTTGCGTTCATCGGCTTCTCGGTCCCGACGTTCTTCACGGGTCTGCTGCTGATCATCATCTTCAGCGTGAAGCTGCACTGGCTGCCGTTCATCTACGACTCGACGCTCAAGATCACGAGCCTCGCGACGCTCGGCGACCAGATCAAACAGTCGATCATGCCGATCACCGTGCTTGCGTTGTTCGACACCGCCACGATCGCGCGCTACACGCGCTCGGAGATGCTCGAGCACCTGCCGCTCGACTACGTTCGGACGGCGCGCGCGAAGGGACTGAGGGAGCGCCTCGTCGTGCTGCGCCACGTCCTACGTAACAGCCTGATCCCGGTCGTCACGCTCGTGGCCCTCGGCGTACCGGCGGTGTTCGCCGGCGCGATCGTCACCGAGCAGATCTTCCGCGTGCCGGGGATCGGCGAGCTGCTGGTGCGGTCGATCGGTCAGGGCGACACGCCCGTGGTCGCCGGCATCCTGCTGATCTTCGCCGTGCTGGTCGTCCTGTTCAACCTGATCGCCGACGTGCTTTACGGCGTCCTCGACCCACGGATCCGGTACTCGTAGTGGCCGCGACCGACATCGAGCTGACGCGACTGCCGACCACGGTCGAGCTCCGTCGCCCGGCGCGCTCGCTGTGGAAGGACGCTTGGTACCAGTTCACCCGCCACAGGCTCGCGATGGCCGGACTTGTGACCTTCTTGTTCCTGGTCGTTTTCACGCTGGTCGGTCCGATCGTCTACAGCACGCCGGTGAACGTGATCGACTTCACCGTGTCGCTACAAGGGTCGAGCCCGGCCCATCCCTTCGGGACGGACGACCTCGGCCGCGACATCCTCGCTCGCGCCATGATCGGAGGGCGGATCTCGATCGCGGTCGGGATCATCGCCGTCCTGATCGCCATCACCCTCGGGCTGTTCATCGGCGCTATCGCCGGATACTTCGCGAAGCTCGACAGCCCGCTGATGCGGCTGACGGACCTGTTCCTGTCCCTGCCGATCCTGCCGCTCCTGCTCGTCATCGTGTACCTGTTCCGCGACACGCTGCGGGCCGCATTCGGACCGGAGCTCGGCATCTTCCTCATGATCGTCACCGTGATCGGCATCCTGAACTGGATGCCCGTCGCGCGTCTGGTGCGCGCGTCGTTCCTGTCACTGAAGCAGAAGGAATTCGTCGAAGCGGCCCGCGCCGTCGGCGACTCCGACAGCCGCATCATCATGAAGCACATCATCCCGAACGTTCTGAGCCCGGTCCTCGTCGCGGCGACGATCGGCGTCGGCGGCGCGATCCTCACCGAGTCGACGCTCTCGTTCCTCGGGCTCGGATTCCCATCGGATGTCACGACCTGGGGCCGGCTCCTGTTCGATGCGAAGGACTACCTCGACATCGCGCCGCATTGGGCGTTCTTCCCCGGCATGCTCATCTTCCTCACGGTGCTTTCGATCAACTACGTCGGCGATGGTCTCCGGGACGCGCTCGATCCGCGCAAGACCTAGCACCGCCGCTCTCCGATACGGCCCACGCCTGCCACGGTCCTTCTACGCGCGTCCGACGCTCGCGGTCGCGCGCGACCTCCTCGGCAAGGTGCTCGTCTACGATGGACCCGAGGGCCGGCGCGCCGCTCGGCTCGTCGAGGTCGAGGCCTATCACGGCACGCGGGACCCGGCCTCGCACGCATTCCGCGGCCCCACGCCGCGCACGGGAGTGATGTTCGGGAGGCCAGGTCATGCCTACGTCTATCTGTCGCACGGCGTCTGGTACTGCATGAACGTCGTCGCGCATTCGGGCGCCGTGCCGGGTGCCGTGCTGCTGCGCGGCGCGGAGCCGCTGGCGGGGTTCACCGACGGCGCACGCCTCACGGGTCCGGGCCTCCTCGGGCGCGCGTTCGCGCTCTCGACCGCGCAGTCCGGCGTCGACCTCGTTCGCTCCGCGCTCCACCTGCGCGATGCGCCCCTCGTGCCGTCGCGCCTGATCGAGCGCGGGCCTCGGATCGGTCTGAGCGAGGGCCCGACCTCGGCGCGACCGTGGCGGCTCTGGGTGCGCGGCTCGCCGGGCGTATCGCGATGACCAGCGCGGCCGATCGCGCCCTCATCACCCTCGAGTTCCCGCGCATCCGCGAGCTGCTCGCCGAGCGCACGTCATTCGCGCCAGGTCGTGAGCTCGCCGAGGCGCTCACGCCTGTGACCGATGCGCGCGAGGCCGACCGGCTGCAGGACGAGACCGCCGCCGCGCGCGAGCTGCTCCGCTCGCAGCGTTCCGCGGGCCTGGGTGGGGCGCGCGACGTTCGCGATGCACTGCGTCGAGCACGCCTGGGTGGCTCGCTCGAGCCGCTCCAGCTCACCGCGATCGCGGACACGATCCGCGCGGCGGAGAAGCTCTTCAGCGACGTACACCCGTACCCGCCGCTGGCCGCGAAGGCGCGCTTCGCGCGGCCGCCGCGCGATGTCGCGGAGGCGATCGAGCACGCCGTTGGTGGGACCGGCGAGGTGCTCGACCGTGCCAGTCCGCGCCTCGGCTCGCTGCGTGGGGCACTCCGCGCCGCGCAGGCTCGCCTGCAGCAACGCCTGGACGGCCTGCTGCGCTCACCGGAGCTCGCGCGCGCGCTCCAGGAGCAGCTCGTCACTCAGCGCGGCGGACGCTACGTCGTGCCGGTAAAGACCGAGATGCGCAGCGCGGTGAAGGGCATCGTCCACGATCAATCGGCGAGCGGCGCGACGGTGTTCATCGAGCCGCTCGAGATCCTCGAGGCGAACAACGCACTGCGCGAGGCGGAGCTCGCCGAGAGCGCCGAGGTGCGACACGTGCTCGACGAGCTCTCGCGCCGCGTCGAGCGAGCGGGGGAGGACCTCGACTCGGTGACGACCGCGCTCGCGGCGCTCGACCTGCTCCTCGCCAAAGCGGAGCTCGCGGTCCACCTCGAATGCGAGCGGCCGATCCTCGACACGCATGGCGTCCTCGACGTCGTGGGAGCGCGCCATCCGCTGCTCGTGGAGCGCGGGACCGGCGTCGTGCCGATCGACGTGCGCCTGGGCTCGGACTTCCGCGCCCTCGTGATCACCGGACCGAACACCGGCGGCAAGACCGTGACCCTTCGGACGATGGGGCTGCTGGTGCTCATGGGCGCGTCAGGTCTGCAGATACCCGCGTCGCGGGGCAGCCGCGTGCCCGTGGTGCGCCGCGTCTTCGCGGACATCGGCGACGAGCAGTCGATCGCGCAGTCGCTGTCGACGTTCTCGTCTCATCTCCGCAACGTCGTGGCCACGCTGGCAGAGGCGGAGCGAGACGACCTCGCGCTCCTCGACGAGCTGGGGGCGGGGACCGACCCCGACGAAGGTGCCGCCCTTGCGATGGCCGTGCTCGAGACCCTCCTGGAGCGTGGCGTTCTCGTGGCGGCGACCACGCACTACCCGGAGCTCAAGGCGTTCGCGCTGAACACGCCCGGCACCGCGAACGCGAGCGTCGAGTTCGACGCCGAGTCGCTGCGCCCCACCTACCGCGTGCACGTCGGTCTCCCGGGCGCGTCCAACGCCTTCGCCATCGCATCGCGCCTGGGTCTCGACAGCGCCGTTCTCGCTCGCGCGGAGACGCATCTGTCGGATCTCCATCGCTCGCTCGAGCGGACCTTGCGCGAAGCGGAACGTCACCGTACGGAGCTCTCGTCGGCCCTCGAAGAGGCACGCGTGGATGCCGAGGACGCCAGGCGCCTGACCGAGGACGCCCGTCGAGAGGCGGCCCGCATCCGCGACGAGGCCGAGCGCGGCGCCCGCCGCGCTCGCACCGAAGTGGACGAGCTCTTACTGCAGGCGCGCCGCGCGCTCACGCAGGCCGAGGGCGCCCGCGATCAGGCCGCGAAGCGCAACCTCGTGGACGAAGCACGCGCCGCCCTGGCGGAGGCCGAGACCACGCGTCGGTCGTCCGGGCCCGAGCCCGCGCCGAGACAGACCGTGCCGATCGCGATCGGGTCACCGGTGCACGTCGAAGGCGTCAGCGATGCCGGCACGCTGCTGTCCATCGACGACCGCGGGATGGCTGACGTCGCCGCGGGGCCGCTGCGGCTGCGGGTGCCGGCGGCGAGCCTTCGCCCCGCCCAGGCGGTGCAGGAGCCACCGCGCACGACGCGGCCCGTCGTCTCGGGATCGGCGGCCGCGGTGTCGCTGCAGCTCGACCTACGCGGCGCGCGTGCGGACGAGGCTCTCGATGTGCTCGAGCGCTACCTCAACGACGCGGCTGTCGCGGGCGTGGACCGGTTGCGGATCGTGCACGGCAAGGGGACCGGCGCGCTGCGCACCGCGGTGCGCGAGGTCCTGTCACGGCATCCGCTCGTGCGCGGCCACGAGCCCGCCAGCGCCGCGGAGGGCGGCGACGGCGCGACGATCGTTCGGCTCTAGCGGCGCGTCGGCGCCGGACTGCGCGCCGCGCTCCGGCGGGGCGACGCCAGCGGCTGGGCGGTCGCGGTCGTCTTCTTCGGTGCCGCGCTGGCGCGGTGTGTGGCCTGTGGCGTGACCGACGCGCGATGCGACGGTCTCGCCGCGCCTTGGATGCTCGTCTTCTTCTTCGGTGTGACCTTCAGATCCGACCACTGCTTCGTCTCGTCGGCCGTGAGTGCCCGTACCTCGGGCCGGTCGCCCACCTTGCGCAGCAGGACGCCCGATGTCGTGGAGCCGCCGCCGGCCTGTGCCGCTGACGTCACGGTCACGGGCTCCTTGTCCTTGTCCGTCACGGTGGTGGACACCGTCACGGGCGCGCCGGCCGA
>JANNHF010000156.1:0-7680 GCA_031404235.1 Chloroflexota bacterium | reverse complement strand
ACCGCATCTTCCGCACGCGTGACGAGGGTGAGTCGTGGGACGTGATCAGCCCGGACCTGACGCGCAACGATCCCAGCCGCCTCGCGCCGTCGGGTGGGCCGATCACGAAGGACAACACCGGCGCCGAGTATTACTGCACCGTCTTCGCGTTCGCGGCGTCACCGGTCCTGCGCGGCGTGCTGTGGGCAGGCTCGGATGACGGGCTCGTGCACGTCTCGCGCGACGACGGGAGGACGTGGAAGAACGTCACCCCCAAGGGCGTCGGCAGCTGGGCGCTGATGTCGATCATCGACGCCTCGCCGCACGACGCCGGCACGGCGTATCTCGCTGCGAACCGCTACAAGCAGGACGACTTCCGGCCATATCTCTTCAAGACGAAAGACTACGGGCGCACCTGGACCAAGATCATCAGCGGCATCCCCGACGACGACTTCACCCGCGTGATCCGCGCGGATCCCGCAAGGCGCGGCCTGCTGTACGCGGGCACCGAGACCGGCGTGTACGTCTCCTTCGACGATGGTGCCCGCTGGCACCGGCTCGGCGGCAATCTGCCGGTCGTGCCGATCCACGATCTCGTGATCAAGGACGACGATCTCGTGCTCGGCACGCACGGTCGCGCCTTCTGGGTTCTCGACGACCTTCAACCGCTGCGCCAGTACGGAGCGGACGCCGCGCGCAGCCGCGCACACCTGTTCGAGCCGAAGGTCACCGTGCGCTACCGCACCGACATGGGCTTTGCGAGCCCGCCGAAGAGCGGCAAGAACTACCGCATGACCGGCGCAACGATGGTGACGTACCGCCAGCGCGAGCAGCCGACGGGCGAGAAGGTCGCGGTCAACATCGACGCGGGCACCAATCCGCCCAGCGGGGTGCTGGTGCACTACTGGCTGCGCGACAAGGCGAAGTCCGAGGCGACGCTCGCGTTCCTCGACGCGCGCGGCAAGCTGATCCGTGAGTTCAAGAGCGACCCGAAGGCGACGGAGGAGGAGCTGAAGCAAACCGAGGCTCCGAAGAACACGCCGGCCGAGGCCACCGAGCAGCCGCCGCCGACGAAGGACCCGAAGGTCGCGGTCACGGCCGGGCTGAACCGGTTCCTGTGGAACATGCGCTACCCCGACGCCGCGAAGATCGAAGGCGAAGGCGGAACGTGGGAGGCTTTCGAAGCGCAGCTCGCCGGTCCCGCGGTGCCACCCGGCTCGTACCGCGTGCGCCTGAAGGTCGCGGGCGAGACACTCGAGGCGCCGTTCGAGATCCGCAAGGATCCTCGGGTCTCGGCGACACAAGCGGACCTCGACGCTCAGACCGCACTCGCGCTCAGGGTCAACCAGAAGCTGGATGAATCGCATCGGACGATCAACGAGATCCGTAGGCTCAAGACCCAGCTCGACGGGTGGGAAGCGCGCGCGAAAGAGCAGGGCGGGCAGGCCCGCCTCGCGAAAGCGGCCGCGTCGCTGCGACAGAAGGCGAGCGCGATCGAAGCCGAGCTCGTGCAGGTCAAGGCGAAAAGCCGCCAGGACACGCTCAACTATCCCGCGAAGCTCAACGCGAAGCTGGCCGCGCTCGGCGGCTACATCGGCGGCGCCGACTTCGCGCCGACCAAGGGCATGCGCGAGGTGTTCGATGACGTGGCGAAGCGCGTCGACGCGCAGCTCGCGAAGTGGCAGGCGCTGGCGAAGAGCGATGTCGCGGCGTTCGACAAGCTGGTGCGGGCGTCGGGGGTGCCCGCGGTCGGGGCGGGGAAGACAAAGCGGTCATCGCGACCGGCCAGCCCGGCGCGACAACGAGCACGCGCGGCAGCCGCGACCCACACCTAACAGACCCGAGCCGTATCTACGCTGGGGAGGCCTGCGAACCGCACGCAGTGCGCCCGGTCAGGCTTTCTGCGTAAGCGCGTGCGCGACGCGACCCGGGAGCTCGCGGCCGAGCTGCTCCGACATCCACGCGCTCGTCTGCGCGAGCTTTGCGACGTCGAGGCCGGTCTCGATGCCGAGGCCGTTACACATCCACACCAGGTCCTCGGTCGCGAGGTTGCCGGCGGCCATCTTCGCGAACGGCGAGCCGCCGACGCCGCCAACGCTCGCGTCGAAGGTCGTGATGCCCAACTCCAGCGCGGTGAGCGCGTTCGCGAGCGCCTGACCGTAGGTGTCGTGGAGGTGCAGCGCGATCTTCTCGTTCGCGATGCCCGCGTCCTTGAATGCACGCAGCAGCGCGCGCACCTCGCCCGGCGTGCCGACTCCGCTCGTGTCCCCGAGCGATAGCTCGTCGCAGCCCATCGCGAGTAGCCGCTTCGCGCAGTCCACGACCACCGCGGGTTTCGTCGGACCGTCCCACGGATCGGCGATGACCATCGAGAGGTACCCCCGCACGCGCAGCTTCCCGTCCTTCGCGCGTCGCACGACCGTGCGGTAGCCGTCGATCACCTCGTCACGCGAATGGTTCAGGTTCTTGCGCGAGTAGCTCTCCGATGCAGACGCGAACACGGCGATCTCGTCCGCGCCGGCCGACAGCGCGCGATCGAGACCGCGCTCGTTCGGCACGAGCACTGGGTAGCGCACGCCGGGGCGGCGCTTCAGCGCACGCAGTAGCTCCTCCGCGTCGGCGAGCTGCGGTACGGCCTTGGGGTTCACGAACGACGTCGCCTCGATCACCGTGTGGCCGGCTTCTGCAAGACGCGTGATGAGCTCGAGCTTCGTTTCGGTCGGGAGCGTGCGCGTCTCCGCCTGTAGCCCGTCGCGCGGGCTGACCTCCACGATCTGCACGCGCTTCGGTATGCGCTCGCTCAACGGTGCGCGGCCTTGACGGGCACGGTCATCACGATCGTCATGACGGTCTCCCTCCCGATCGGTGCGCGCCCATCCTAGGACGCACCGGCGTACAGTCTCGTTGTGCTGAAGAAGGGCGATGAGCGGCGCATCGAGGAGTTCGAAGGGCCGCCCGAGCAGGCACGCTTCTTCAAGGATGGGCACCTCGAGACCATCCCGTCGTCCCGCGCCGATCGGATCGCCGTGCTGCGTCACCTGGCGCAGCGCTTCGAACCTGGCCGCGACTACTTCGAGTCCGAGGTCAATCGCATCCTGCAGGGCGTCCACCGTGACCACGCGATGCTGCGCCGCTATCTCGTGGACGAGAAACTGCTGCGACGCGCGTCGGGACGCTACCGCAGGACCTGATGGAGTTCCAGGACGTCGTCCGCAAGCGGAAGATGGTCCGCAGCTTCGAGGACCGCTCCATCCCGCGCGAGGTGGTCGACCGGATCCTCGCCAACGCGCAGCGCGCGCCCTCGGCCGGGTTCAGCCAGGGCTGGGCGTTCCTCGCGCTGGAGGGCCCGGAACAGACGGCGCGCTACTGGGACGCGCTCTGGCCACAGGACAAGCGGGCCGAGTTCGGCTGGGCGGACATGTTCAAGGCGCCCCTGCTGGTCGTCTGCCTGAGCGACAAGCTGGCTTATCTCCGACGCTACGCGGAAGGGGATAAGGGTTGGACCGACATGGACGAGAAGCGCTGGCCGGTGCCGTACTGGGACATCGACACCGGCATGGCCGCGATGCTGATCCTCATGACCGCGGTGGACGCCGGCCTCGGCGCGGTGTTCTTCGGCATCTCGGATCAGGCCAAATTCCGCGCGACGTTCGGCGTGCCGGAGGGGCTCACGGCCATCGGCACGATCGCCATCGGATACGCGAGGCCACACGACCGACCGTCGCCTTCCCTCAAGCGCGGCCATCGTCCGGTGGCGCAAGTGATCCACAAAGGAAACTGGTAGCGGACCTGCGCTCGTCCTCCTCTTCGCCGATCTGCGTGTAAGCGCGCTGCGCTGGTGGCCGCTCACGTTCGCGGGCAGCGTCTTGGTGACGCCGCTGGCGTTCGGTGTCGAGAACGTCGCGCTCGGCTGCGCGCTGACCGGGCTCGTCCTTGCACGACTCCGTATCTCGCCTTGAAGTTGGGAAAAACTCGGTAGCGCGCTTTCATCCGACCAGCCACGGCGATACCGTCTGCCGGTAGTGTCGATGCCGCCGTTCCTCGTCGCGCACGTCGCTCATCAGCGCGACGCTGCCCTCGACACGCGCGAACGCCTGCTCGCCGCCGTGACCGGCAGGCCTGGACGCGTCGTCCTGGCGACCTGCCACCGCGTCGAGGTCTACGAGACGGTCGATCGGGTCGAGTCCATTCCCGAGATGCGAACGCTCGTCGCCGAGGACGCCGCGGCGCACCTTTTTCGGGTCGCGACCGGCCTCGACTCAGCGATCGCCGGCGAGGCGCAGATCCTCCGGCAGGTGCGGGCGGCGTACGAGGCTGCGTCGGGCGATCTGCACCCGATGCTCCGCCGGCTGCTCGAGCGCGCGCTGCACGTCGGTCGCGAGATCCGCCGCACCACACGGCTCGGCGACGTGCGCCGCTCCGTCGGATCGCTCGCGGTCGACGCCGCGGTGCAGGCGCTCGACGATCCCGCGTCAGCGACCGTGCTCGTCATCGGCGCGGGCGAGATGGGGAAGCTCGCGGTCCGCGCCCTGTCGCACCGCGTCGCCGGCGTGCTCGTCGCCAACCGCGACCGTGCACGCGCCGAGACGGTCGCGGCGATGAGCGGCGCGGCGGCACTCGGTCTCGACGACATCGGCCCGGCGCTCGCGCGCGCCGACGCCGTCGTCTCCGCCGCTGACACGCGTGGCACGCTCCTTACGCGTGCGTTGCTGTCGTCGCGACTTCGCGACCGTGCCCTCGTGATCGTCGATATCGCCGTGCCGCGCAGCGTCGCCGCGGACGCGCGCGATCTCGCCGGCCTTCGCTACCGAAGCGTCGACGACCTCACCGACGAGACGGCTGCGGTACCCGCGCACGAGGTCAGACTCGCCGCGGAGCGCTGCTGGCGCGAGGCAGTGGTATTCGTGCGCGAGTGGCGTGAACGCGCCGCCGCCGAGGCCATCCGCGACGTCCGCGCCAGCGCCGAGTCCCTGCGTCGAGCGCAGCTCGAGCGTGCGCTGCGCCGCCTCGGTCATCTCCCCGAGCGCGATCGCCGCATCGTGGAGGCGCTCTCGACCGGCCTGACGAACGCGATCCTGCACGCGCCGACCGTCGCGCTCCGCGAGGAGCCCTCACGAAGCGACACTGCCCGCGAGCTCTTCGGCATCGGACGCAAGCCGTGATCGCCATCGGTACGCGCGGAAGCGCGCTCGCTCTCGCGCAAGCGCGCCTGATCGCGGAGCGCCTCGGTCCGGATGTCGCACTGCGCGTGCTCCGCACCGCCGGCGATCTCTCCGACCGTCCGATCCGCGAGCTCGGCGACGGCGCCTTCGTCACCGCGATCGAGGAGGCGCTGCGGGCGGGTGAGATCGACGTAGCGGTGCATTCGCTCAAGGACCTGCCCACCGAGGAGCCGTCGGATCTCATCATCGCCGCGATCCCAGTGCGCGAGGATCCGCGCGATGTCCTTATCACGCGCTCGCGCGACGGCCTCGCCGGACTGCCGCGCGGCGCGGTGGTAGGCACCTCGAGCCCACGCCGGGCCGCGTTCCTGCTCGCGCTGCGTGCGGACGCGACGTGCCGCGAGATCCGGGGCAACGTCGACACGCGGCTGCGCAAGGTCCGGGACGGCGAGTACGACGCGGTCGTCGTCGCGGCCGCGGGTCTGCGGAGACTGGGCATCGCGTTCGACGAGCGCGAGGCGATCCCCATCGAGCTCTGCCCGCCCGCGCCGGGCCAGGGCGCGCTGGCGGTGCAGATCCGCGCGGTCGACGCCGAGCTTCGCGCGCGCATCGTGGCGCTCGACGACCGTGCCACGCGCGCCGCGGTGACGGCCGAGCGCGCGCTGCTGCGCCTCTTGGGCGCGAGCTGCGAGATCCCGCTCGGGGCCATCGGGCGCTATGAGGACGGCGACATCGCGCTTGACGCGGCGCTCGCCGACCACGCGGGGCTGCGCCGTGCATCGGCTCGCGGCACGGATCCCCTCGACGTGGCACGGCGCGTAGCCGATGCGCTGGGGGCGACCGCGCATGTATGAGCGGTTTGCCGGAAAGACCGTGGTCCTCACGCGCGAGCCCGCGGACAACGCCGAGCTCGCGTCGCGGTTGCGGGGTCGTGCCGCGCAGATCGTCGAGCTCCCCTGTGTTCGCACCGAGCCGAACGACGACACGAGCGCGCTCGCTGCGGCGCTCGCGGAGCTCCGCGAGGACGACTGCCTCGTCGTGACGAGTCGCCACGGCGCGGACGCGGTCGCGCGGTGCAGCCCCACGCGCGCGGCCGTCGCGGCCATCGGTGACGCGACCGCGGAGCGGCTTCGCGCGCACGGACTCCGCGTCGCGTTCCAGCCGACCGTGCCGAGCGGAATGGCCCTCGCGCGCGAGCTGCCGCTCCGAGGGGGCGCCGTGCTCCTCGCGCGATCCGACCGCGCGCTGCCGGATCTCCCCCGGGTCCTGAGCGAGCGTGGATTCAAGGTGCGCGAGGTCGTCGCATATCGCACGATCGCCGAGGCGCAAGGCGATGTCGCTCGCGTGCGGGCCCTGCTCGCGGAGCCCCGCGGGGGCGTGGCGGTGCTGTTCCACTCGCCGAGCGCGGTCGCCGGGATGCTCGGTGCGATCGAGGCCGCGCTCGTCGCCCGCGCGTCCATTCACGTCAGCGGCCGCGCCACGCTCCGCGCCGTGCGTGATGCCCTCGGTGTCGACGCGGACGTGCAGCTGATCGAAGAGGAGGCCGCAGATGTCGCTCACCGCTGAGCGCGCCACGCTCGCCTATCGACGTCACCACCGCCTGCGGCGCACGCCGGCGCTCCGGCGCCTCGTGGCTGAGACGCGGCTCGCGCCCGCAGCGCTCGTCCTGCCCGTGTTCGTGGATGCGCGCATCGACGCGCCTTCGCCGATCGCCTCGCTCCCGGGTCACTCGCGCTGGCCGGTCGCCCGCGCCGCCGAGGTCGGCGAGCGTGCGGCGCGCGCGGGGATCGGCGGTCTGCTGCTGTTCGGCCTGCCACAGGAGAAGGACGACCGCGGCGAGACCGCGGCCGACCCGCTCGGACCCGTCCCAGCCGCTCTGCGGCTCCTCCGGGCGCACGTGCCCGATCTCGTGCTCATCGCCGACGTCTGCCTGTGCGAGTACACGGCGCACGGCCACTGCGGCGTGCTGCGCGGCGATGGCACCGTCGACAACGATGCGACGCTGCCGGTGCTCGCCGACGCCGCCGTCGAGTACGCCCGCGCGGGCGCCGACATCGTCGCGCCGTCCGACATGATGGACGGCCGCGTCGCGGCGATCCGCGTCGCGTTGGACCGGGCCGACTTCGCCGAGACCGCGATCCTCTCGTACGCCGCGAAGTTCGCCAGCGCGTACTACGGCCCGTTCCGCGAGGCCGCGGACTGCGCGCCGTCCTTCGGCGACCGGACCGCATACCAGATGGATCCGCCGAACGCGCGCGAAGCGCTCGCCGAGCTGTCGACCGATCTGGCCGAGGGTGCGGACGCGCTGATGGTGAAGCCCGCCGGTCCGTACCTCGACGTGCTCGCGCGCGCTCGTCAGCGCTTCGATGTGCCGCTCGCGGCGTACCAGGTGAGCGGTGAGTACGCGGCGCTCCACGCCGCCGCCGATCGCGGCTGGCTCGATCTGCGGCAGGCGGCGCTCGAGTCGCTCACGGGGATCGCTCGCGCGGGCGCCGACGTGATCGTCACCTACTTCGCATTGGAGGCGGCGGGATGGCTG
>JANNHF010000155.1:0-26927 GCA_031404235.1 Chloroflexota bacterium | reverse complement strand
CGCGCAGCGGGTCGGTGCCGGACGCGGAGCTCTGGCGCGAGCCGGAGCGCTTCATCAACGTCCAGGCGTCTGCGAGGAAGATCGCGCTCTCGCCGGATGCGGCCCTGATCGCCACCGGCTCCGATGACGGCTACATCGCGCTGCACACGCGCGATGGCGTGCTCAAGGCCCTGCCCAAGTTCAACGCCGGCGTGAACCAGCTGGCTTTCACCGACGATGCGCGCTTCCTCATGGGCGGCGGACAGGTCCTTGCGACCTGGCTCATGCCTGCCCCGAGGGAGACCGTCGGCGTTCCCGTACGTCTCACCGGCGCCGCGCAGTCTCTCGTCTACGTCCCAGCGGTCAACGCCTTCGCGGTGTCGTCGGGCGGCAGCGACGGCGGGATCATCGGCGGACGCGCGCCCGACGGCGTTCCGCTGTCGGACCCGTTCCCGATCGAGCTGCCGCCAGGCGGCGGTCTCCTCGCGGTCAGCGACAAGGGCGATCTCTTCATCGCGTCGCAGACGTCCGCCGGGTACGAGGTCCGCATGTTCCGCCCTGGTGTGGAGCGGTTCCCGAAAGGCGTGCTCCGGGTGCCGGGCGTCGGGAGGGCCTTCGCGATCGATCCCTCGGGCGCGTATGGCGCGGCGGTCACCGACCAGGGAACGTTCCGCTTCCAGGTCACCGCGGCCGACCCCACGAAGAGCGTGACGAAGCTCACCACCGCCGTGCGGGACGTCGAGTTCGCTCGGGACGGAACGCTGTACCTGCTCGACGCGCAGCGTGTGGTCGCGATCGACGGCGAGGGTTCCACGCGCTGGACCACCGCGATCGTCGACGGCCGCCGCATCGCGATCGGCCTGCGTGCGGTCGTGCTCGACGGGGCCGATCGACTGATCGCGCTCGATCCGAAGACGGGAGCCATCGACGAGCTGGCGCCCGTCGGCCAGATCCAGGATCTCGTCGTGTCCCGCGACGGTCGTTGGGTGGGCCTCATCGCCGATGCTCGGAGGGCCGTACTCTTCAGGCTGCCATGAGCAACCAGCGAGACCGGATCCTCTCGTTCGTCCCGATCGAGACGATCCCACTCCCGCGGCCCTTGAATCGCTTTGGCACCGCGTTTCCCATCGCGCTCGCCGAGATCTATTCCACTGCGTACGCGCCCAGGCGCGGCGTCGTTCTCGATCCGCTCGCGCATCCGTGGTCGGCCGCCGATGCCGTCGAGTCCGCGGATCGGCGCGGCATCGCGAAATCCCGCGAGCCGCTCGGGGAGTGGGCCCGCGCCGTCGTCGCGCTCGCGCCGCCCCAGAGTGACGTCCTCGCCGCGCTCGAGCGTGTTGCCGACAGCGCGCTCGTTGGCACACCGCACCGCGTCGCGATGCGCGAGCTCTACGGCTCGCACTGCGCGACGTGCCATGGCCCGGTCGTCGTCGAGGCCTTCCTTTGGGAGCGTGACGCGCCGGTGCCGACGAAGAAGTCGTTCCGCTGCGGCGTCTGCGCCCGCGACGGCCGCGCCCTGCTCATCGAATCCGTCGATGCCGAGGACGAAGAACGCACCCGCCGCCTCGAGCCGCGCGGCATGGCGTACTGGCAATTCGTCGAACGGTTCGGCGCCGATCCGGCGGCGCAGGCGCTGGGCGAGACCGTCGCCGCGCTGTATACGCCTCGCAACATCACGGCGCTGATGGCCACGCTCCGTGCGGTCGAGACCTCGGTCAGCGATCCCGCTGCGCAGGGGCTGCTCAAGCTGTGCTTGCTCGAGTCGATCGTCGCCGGCAGCCGGATCAGCGCTGTCGCCGGTCATGGCGCGCCCTTGCGCATCGACAAGGGGCGCGCGAGGCGCGGGCACGCGTCGCAGACGCGCGAGGTGAACATCTGGCTCGAGTACGAGCGCACCGTGCGCGAGCTCGTCGCGTGGCTCGCGCAGCACGAGCATCGCTCAGCCGCGACGCGCGGCGGGCTCCTGCTCGACCCGGGCGACGCCGACCTCGTCATGTGCCAGGCGCCGGTCGAGGACACGCTCGGCGGTTGGAGCACCGTCGCGAGCGCGCTCCTGCTCGGCGCGAAGACGCTCCGGCCGATGGACACCGGCGAGGGCCGGCTCGCCGCGCGCGAGCGGCTCCTCCGAACGCTGCGGGCAGCACTCACGCTGGCGCATCGCGTGTCGCGTCCCGAGGCCGCGGCCGTCGTCTACGTGCCGCACGCCGACGCGGCCACGATCGCGGCCTGCGTCCTCGCGGGAGCGGGCAGCGGCTACCGGTTGCGGACCATCCTGTACCAGCGCGACGCGCACGCGGGCGCGTACGGCTCGCCCGCCGCGGCGGTGTGCGACTTCGATCGTGACGTACCGCTGCTGCGCGACCAGTCGTCCGCCGACGCCTCGCTGATCGAGGACGCGATCCGCGCCGGCGTCCGTGAGGCGGTGCTGGCCCGCGGCGAGCCGGTGCGTGAAGATGTCGCGGCCGTTGCGGCGCTGCAGTCGCTCGCCGCGAAAGGCCTGCTCGTTCCGATCGCGCTCGCGCGAGCCGGTGGCGTGTCGGAGCTCGAGCTCTTCCTCGATCACTTCAAGTCGGCGCTCGCGGACGGACGGCGCACCGGAATCACGCGCGTGGCGGTCAGCGACGACGCGGACGATGTCGCGTACGCCGTGACCGAGGCGCCCGACGCGACCCCGCTCGGCGACCGGGTCGAGTGGGCGGTCTGGGGACTGCTGTCGTCCGCCCGCGAGGTCGACACGCGCTCGCTGCTGCGCCGCGTGTACGGCCTCTTCCGCGGCCTCGAGACGCCGGACCGCGAGCTCGTCGAGCGCTGCGTGGCCGCGTACGCGACGCAGACGGAAGACGGACGGTGGCGCCTGCTCGAGCAGGACGCACTGGTCGCGCGGCAAGCGTCGCAGGCGCAGGTCCTGGCGGAGCTCATCGACGCCGGACACCGTCTGGGATTCAAGGTGCACATTGGCCGCGATGTCGAGCGGCGTGCGCTGCCGAGCTCGCACGAGGGGCGCGGACGCGTGCTCACCGATCTCGTCAGTGAGACCGAGCGCGCGAGCGGTGCATCGCGCTTCATACGCGGGGCATCTGAGGCGGTCGACTTCGTCGACTGCGTCTGGTACGACAAAGGGCACATGGTGTTCCTCTGGCAGGTCGATTGGACCGCCAGGATCCACCGCAGCGTGGTGGCACTGGGCGAGGCGATCCCGGATGACGACCGCGTGTTCCGCTTCCTGGCCGTGGCCGGCGAACGTACGGGTCTCGTGCACGAAAAGCTCCGCCGCTCGCCGGCGCTGGCGGACGTCGTTCGACGCCGGGGCTGGCGGTTCGTAAAGTGGGATCCACTGCGCCGGTGGCTGGGGGACTCCCAGGCCGGCCTGGATGGCCTCGAAGCCGTAGTTGGCCTCGAACCTGCCGTGGAACAATCAGGCCAGCAGCTCGCGTTCAGGTGGTAGTAGCACTAACAAAGGAGACCGCACAAATGGGAAAGCCACAGGTCGTCACCGACCAGTCATTCGAGCAGGAGGTCCTGAAGTCGGACGCCCCCGTGCTCGTCGATTTCTGGGCGACGTGGTGCGGTCCGTGCCGCATGGTCGGTCCGGTCCTTGAAGAGGTCGCGAACGAGCAGGGCGACAAGATCCGCGTCGTGAAGCTCGATGTCGATGCCAATCCGATCACCGCAGGGCGATTCGGCGTGCGCGCGATACCGACCATGATCGTGTTCAAGAACGGCCGCGAGGCCGACCGCATCGTGGGCTACCACCCGAAGCCGCAGCTCATGCAGAAGCTCACGCCGCATCTCGGTAGCACCGGCGCCATCAAGACCGCGTAAGTGCGGGAGACATCGGGTCTGCCGGGAGCCAAGATGCTCGACCCGGTCTGCGGGATGATCGTGGACATCGCGGATTCCCGGGAGCATGGGCTCACGCTCGAGATGGATGACCGCGAATACGCGTTCTGCGGCCCTGGCTGCATGAAGTCCTTCGCCAAAGCCCCGCATCAGTTCCGCGCGAAGGTCGATGCCTGGGTGGTCGCGCAGAAGCACTGACCTTTTTCGCGAATTCTGTGAAGCGCCGTGCGAAGCAAGGCTGAGCCCTTTCCGATCTATCTCGAGGTGGGCGCCAAGCGCACGTTCGCGAGCGCCATGGAGTGGCCAGGCTGGTCGCGCGGCGGGCGTAACGAGCAGGAGGCCGTCGCCGCGCTGGCCGCGTACGGCGGTCGTTACCGCGCGATCGTCGGACCGACGGCGCCGACCTTCAACGCGCCAAGGGACGCATCGGAGTTCAGGATCCTCAAGCGTTTGAAGGGCGGTACCGGCACCGACTTCGGCGTCCCCTCGTTGGGACTACCGTCGGATGGCGAACGCATCGCCGCGGCCGAGCTCGAACGCCTCACGCGGATCCTTGAGCTGTGCTGGAACGCGTTCGATCGCGCGGCGATGTCCGCTAAGGGGCTCGAGCTGCGCAAGGGTCCGCGCGGCGGTGGACGCGATCTCGACAAGATGACGGCCCACGTCCTCGAAGCGGATCAGGCGTACATCGTCCAGCTCGGCGCGCGACCGCCGAAGGCTGTGGCTGGTCGGCCACTCCGACCGAACGAGTTGCGTGCCGCGATGCTCGGGGCGCTACGTGCCCGCGCGCGTGGGATGCCGGTCGCGGAGCCGAGCCGAGCGAAGACGGTGTGGACGCCTCGCTATTTCGCGCGCCGCGTCGCGTGGCACGTGCTTGACCATGCCTGGGAGATCGAGGATCGCGCGAAACCAGGGGTCTGATAACGCGGGCGTGCGAATGTGCTACGATGTAGCACATGGAACGTGTAGGCGTACGCGAGCTGCGACAGAAGGCCAGCGAGATCTTGCGGCGCGTGGCCGCCGGCGAAACGATCGAGGTTACCGACCGCGGTCGACCAGCCGCGATCCTCTCCGCGCCGGGGCCCTCGGGTTTGGCCGAGCTGGAGCGGCGCGGGCTCGTTCGCCGCGCCGAGGGCAATCTGCTGAAAGTGGCCGCGGTGCGAATGCCGAAGGGCAAACGACGGCCCAGCGAGTTGGTGAACGAGGGTCGAGGCAGCTAGGTGGCGGTCTATCTCGACAGCTCGGCGTTCGTGAAGATCGTTGTGGCGGAGCCGGAGTCGCGGGCGCTCCGCGCTTTCCTCGCCCGACGCCGCACGCAACATGTCTCGTCGGCGATGCTACGCGCGGAGGCACTTCGCGCGGTTCGTCACGGAGGCCCAGATGTTCTCGCCCGAACCCGGTCAGCACTCAGGACGGTCGAGCTCATTGCCGTTAGCGACGGAATCCTCGACGCTGCGGGTACGCTCGAGCCACAAGTCCTGCGCACGCTGGACGCCATTCACCTCGCCACAGCTCTCGCGCTCGGCGACGATCTCGAGGTTGTCGTGACCTACGACGCGCGGATGGCTGAAGGAGCACGGCTTCTTGGGCTCGAGGCGGCGTCGCCAGGCTGATCAAAGAGGAAACGCGTTGCGGTCGTGCCCAAACTCGCGAACTTCCAAGCGAAGACCTTGTGTGCGCGGACCGCCCAGACGCCGCCCTTCGACCAATCCTCGGCGGTCGTCTTCGAGCCGTACTTCTTGTTGAATGTCACTGCCAGCGCCGAAGCCACCTTCGGCGTCACGGTCGCGAGCAGCTCCGCGCTGCCCTCGACCATGATCGAAAACCCGGTGCGCTCGACGCTCACCGCAATGCGCGGGTCGCGCTGCAAGTGACGCGACCACTTCGTCTTCTCGCTACCGCCGAAGTAGAGCGTGTCGTCGATCCATCCGGCCCACTGCTGGATGACGTGCGGGCCGTCGTCGGCGTTCGACGTCGCGATCCAGTAGCGCAGCGCGCCCTCGAGCACGCGCCGCACGCTGATCCACCGGAGCGCGCCGTTCATGCCCTCTGACACGCCGTACCCCGCCGGTATCGACGGCCGCGTTACGCGCGGGGCTCTCACGCGCGCCCCGCCGTGTCCCTGCGCCGTGGGACGCCGCCGCGCCATTCGATCCCCACGGAGGTCGTAACGTGCTGGCCGCACACGCTGAAACGGGCCTTGCGTGACGCTGCGGGTGACGAAAGTACGGGCCGTCGGAGACGAAAGCACCCATGTCGGAATCGCCGTAGCAGCGTGGGCGGACCGGTCCGGCCTCGAGGCGGTCGGGTGTGTATGACGCAGGCGGTCTGATTTTCAGCGCGGCCGCGCTCGCCACGCTCGTAGACTCGCTCGCGGAGTATCCCGCGGAGCCATACGAGAATGCGAGGCATCCGGTGATGTCCTCGGTCCTCAAACTAGTGAACGACGCGGGCACTTCCCAGTAAACAAGCACGCCTGAGGCTCGACGGACACCTTGCGCTCGCGACTGCTCAGCTATGCGGTGATGACGACTTTGGCTCGAGCCTGACCGGTGCCGACGTAGCGCACCGCCTCGCGAGCCTCGGAGAGCGGATAGGTTCGATCGACCACTGGCCGCAGCTTGCCGGACTCAATGAGGTCCTTGAGGTACACGAGGTCGTCGAGGTTGGTCTGCGCGACGAAGAACTTCACGCGCTGGCGCAGCACCCGTGCGCGCACCATCACACTGATGATCCGCCCGAAGACCCCGATCCAACCGCTCTTCGCCGCGCCGACCTGCACCAACATGCCGTTCGGCGCCAGAACGCGCCGCAGATCGGAAAGTGACCGCGTCGCGGAGATGTCGAGCACCGCGTCATAGCGCTCGGGCCGACGCGCGAAGTCCTCCTTCGTGTAATCGATGACCTCGTCCGCGCCGAGCGACTTTGTGATGTCGACATTCCGCGGCCCTGTCACCGCGGTGACGTGCGCGCCCAGCGCCTTCGCGATCTGCACCGCGAACGTGCCGACACCGCCGCCCGCGCCGTGGATGAGCACACGTTGTCCCGGCTTGACCTGCGCGTGGTCGCGAAGACCCTGGAGTGCGGTGCGCCCCGCGACGCCGAGCGTCGCGGCCTGCTCGAATGGCAGGTCGCGCGGTTTCAGAAGCAGTCGATCCTCACGGGCTCGTACGTACTCCGCGAAGGACGCAGGCGCACCGCCAAAGACCTCATCGCCAGGGTTGAAGCGCGTGACGTTAGGGCCGACGGCCTCGACGATGCCAGCGAGATCCACGCCTCGGACCGGTTCATCTTTCTGCCGCATGATCTTCGCGATGATCTCAAGCAGCAGTCCACCGTGTGTGCTGTGCCAGTCGAGGGCGTTCACCGATGCGGCGCGCATGCGCACAAGCACGTGGCCCTCCATCAGCTCCGGCCGCGGGATGTCCCGCAAATGCAGCACGTCCGCCGACCCGTACCCTTCCTGTACGACTGCCTTCATCATGCGGCCTCGGTCATCGCCCTTGTCAGCTGTCTCGTTCACTCCTACCGCAGAACTCATCTCGCCGACTCCTTTCCTCCGGCCTCAGCGTGACGCCGACTTGTGAAGGAGTCGTGAACGGCGCGAGGAGGTCTACTCCTGCACGACCCCGGGTCGTTGCCGGCGGGTGAGCCCAGCAGCGTTGACGCCGAGAACCCGGAGGACGATGCCCGCGAGGGTTGATCGAGAGCCCGGTCGTGCGACTTCGCGGACCGTGGCGGCTCGACCTGGATTTGTAGCGCCTGCCCACACGCCTCGCGGATCAGCAGATGATCATTGGGCGATGCTCGATGACCGTTTGGTCACACCGCGTGGTGTCGCGCGACCGAGAATCGTGGACATGAGAGTGACGACGAGGCTCTCGCTCGCCTGGGCCGCCGCGATCCTTCTGCTCGCGCCAGCCGTTGGGCTCGCGGCAAGACGGTGAAGACCCGCACCCTCGCCACCATTGCCGTCGTCCTGTTGATCATCATCGCGGGGTACGGCCTCCTGTATGCGGTCAGATCGCAGGTGCCTGCAACGGTTGTTTCTTCAACGGCAGCAGCCTCCCCGGCTGCGTCGCCCAGCAACTCCCCAAGTCCTTCGGCCAGTCCCGCGCTTTCGCCCGGCACGTTCGAGAATCGGATCCTCGGCTACCGCATCACCCTCCCGGTCGCGTACCGGCTCCTCAGCTCCTCGATCAACGCTGGGCAGCCGGAGCAGCTCGGGAGCGACGCATTCACTGTCCGTACCGTCGCTGAGGAGCGCGCTGATTGCCTGAGCAACGAGAGCCCGAGCATTGGGAGCTTCCTTAAGCACGAGTTCGTGAACGTTGAGGTCCAACGCAATGTCCGCGGTCTGTCGGCGGCGCAGTGGGCCAGCAGCTCTCCGCGAAGCAGGCTGCACACCATCGAGGCTGTCACCGTGGGCGGGTACGAGGCAGCGAGGCTAGTTCAGCAAGGCATTGCGAATGGCTACGTGATCAGCGCGAACGATCGGATGTACGTGCTGTCGCATCTCAATGCGCCGTCCTCGCAACGGCTCGGCGACATCGCGGCAAGCTTCCGGGCACTCCCGCCTCCGCCCTTCCCGACCGCGCCGCCGGCCCAGGTAGCGCGGGACGCCGCAAGCAACCTTGGCCAGCGTCTCGCCCAGGCGTTCGCGGCGAAGGATGCGAATGCGGTCGCGGGGCTGATGACCGATTGCCGGATCATTGCCAGCGAGAACATCGGCGGCGCCCCGATCGGCACCGAGGGGGTCAGTCGCGCCTCCACCGCCTTCATCACGGCCCTCCGCGATCGCTTTGCACAGGGAGATCTCACCGTGACCGTCAACCCGGAGGTTCAGGTGCAGGCGGTCACGGGGCAGTTCTTCGTCCGCTCGGAATGGAAGGAGCCAGATCGGACGACACCGATCGATCTATCTCTTCCTGCGCGAGCTCGACGGCCGGTGGCAATGGACGAGCGCCATCCATTACTACCCGAGCTTGGTGGGCAGCGGCTGTATCCCTTACCGCAGCCCGTGGACCGCGTCGTCGTGCTAAAGGCGCCGACGATCGCTGGCGACCTCGAGCGACCTTCTACATACACTCGATCCGCGAGTCGTTGCGAAACGCATCACGAGAGTGCGAGGCATCCGGTGATGTCCTCGGTCTTCAAAACCGCTGACGGGGCGCTTCGCGTTCCGTGGTGGGTTCGACTCCCATGCACTCTCGCCACTCTTCGCGCACCCGAGGTGGCCGGCAGGCACACTGACAGGACACGATGACGTCGAAGGAACGGCTTGCGCCTGCCCTTGAGACCGAGGGCGGGCTCGATGAGGCCAGTGCGGCTGAGCCCGGTCGCACCTCGACCCTCGCCGCTCTCGAATTCCGGGACTTCCGGCTGTTCTGGTTCGGCCTCGTCGTCTCGAACATCGGCTCGTGGATGCAGATCTACGGCCTCGGGTGGCTGGTCGTGCAGCTCGCGATCCGCGACGGTGTCCCGCAGCTCGCGCCGTTCTACCTAGGCCTCGTCGGCCTCGCACGCGCGATCCCGGGACTGGCGTTCGGTCTGTTCGGCGGAGCGGTCGCGGATCGGACCGATCGACGCCGTCTCCTCATTGTCACGCAGGTGTCGGCCGCGATCGTGGCCTTCATCCTCGCGGTGCTCACGATCACCGAGCACATCAACATCGTCGAGGTCGTGCTCATCAGTGCGCTGAACTCGATCATCTTCTCGTTCGACGCGCCGACCCGGCAGGCGATGGTGCCGCGTCTCGTCACCGACCGCGAGCTGATGAGCGCGATCGGCCTCAATTCCGCGGCGTTCAACGGCGCGACGCTCATCGGGCCGCTCATCGGTGGTGTGCTCATCATCCCGTTCGGCGTCGGCGGGCTCATGCTCATCAACGCGATCTCGTACCTGGCCGTCGTCGCCGCGCTCTTCGTGATCTCGCCACAGCCGAGCGAGACGCGCACCCGGCTCTCGATGCTCGAGTCGATCCGGGAAGGCCTCGGGT
Source organism: Chloroflexota bacterium (assembly GCA_031404235.1). Taxonomy (GTDB): domain Bacteria; phylum Chloroflexota; class Limnocylindria; order P2-11E; family P2-11E; genus CF-39. The sequence continues at coordinate 17,110 of JANNHF010000155.1, read as the reverse complement.
ACATCCGCCGCGACCCGGTGCTCCGCTTGGTGGTGCTCCTCACGGTCACGACCGCGCTGTTCACGCGCCCGTACATCCAGCTGCTCCCGGCCGAGGCGCAGTTCCTCGGCGTCGGGGCCCTCGAGCTCTCGTGGCTCCTCGCCGCATCAGGGGTGGGAGCGCTCGGTGGCGCGCTCGTGACCGCGTCTCTCGGCGGCTGGAAGCGCCGCGGCGCGCTGCTCGTGGGCAGCGCGCTCGGGCATGGCGTGCTGCTGTCGCTGTTCGCGCAGCAGCGCACGGTCCTCGGCGCGATGGTGTTCATCGGACTCACGAGCTTCGCGGTGATGGTGTTCCTCGGAATGGCGAACACGCTCATGCAAACGCGCACACCCGATCACATCCGCGGCCGCGCGATGAGCGTGCACACCATGGTCTTCATGGGCTTCATGCCGCTCGGCCAGATGGTGCTGGGATCGCTCGGCACGGTCGCGGGGATCAACACCGCGTTCTTCGCGGGCGGCATCGTCGTGGTACTCGTGTCCGGATTCGTGCTGCTGCGCGCGCCGGCGCTGCGCGAGGCGATCGCGGCCACGCATCCACGAGTGGTCGCGCGCTCCGGCTAGATCTTCGCTGTTTTTTGGCCTGTTTTCGGCCTCTTGACAGCCTGTCCGCGCCTCCCTACGTTCTAGAACATACGTTCTAATCACGACCGGTGAGGCCAGGCTTCGGACGTGGGTGGGACGGCCAAAAGGGGAGCAGCCGTGGGAGCCACCGCACTGGCGGCAGCTATCGCGCGCATCGAGACGAGATACGGCACGCGCGCTGTCGTGCGCGGCGACGTCGCCGCGCGCCAGGACGGCGAGCGCCGCATCGCGTCGGGCACGTCGCTCGATCGCGTGACCGGGGGCGGTATCCGGGCGGGGGAACCGCTCGCGTTCGTCGGACCGCTCACCGCGGGCAAGCTCGCGCTCGCGCTCCAGGTCACGGCCGCAGCGCAGCGCGAGGGCGGGATGGTCGCGTGGATCGATCCGTCCGCCTCGTTCGATCCGCTCGCAGCGGTGCGCGCGGGCGTGGATCTCGACCGCGTGGTCGTCGTGCGCGCGAGCGACGCCGCTGAGGTGCTCCTCGCCGGAGCGGCGGCGCTGCGCAGCGAGGGGTTCCGTCTCGTGGTCGTGGATGTTGGGCCATCGTTCGCGTCGCGCTGCGACGTGGACGATCTCGCCCCGCTGCTGCCGGTGGTACGCGGGTCGCCCGCGGCACTGCTCGTGGTAGCGGAAGAGCGCGGTCGGCGGACGGCGCTCCCGATGGTGCGGGTGGAACCGCTCGACTGGCGCGAGCGGTTCGGTCGCACCGTCGGATGGTCGTTCGCGGCGAGCGCGCCGGCGTCGCGCGAGCGCGCGCTGTTCGCCGTCACCGCGCTCGGCGCGGACGCGAGCGACCTCGGTACGCGCGCCGAGCTAGCGGACCTCGCAAGTTGATCGCCGCGGTCGTCGTGCGCGACGCGACCGAGACGCTGCATGCGCGCGCGCTCATCACGCTGCGCGCGCTGCTGCCGCATGTTGGGGTCGTCGCGACCGGAACGTTCGCCTGCGATCTTGCGGGCACCGAACGCGTGCTTGGAGCGCCCTCGCGCACCGCGCGGCGGATCCTCGAGCGCCTTGTGCGCATCGGCGCGCACGCATCGGTCGGTGCCGCGCGGACCCCATTCGCAGCGCGTGTCGCGGCGGAGCGCACCGCGCCGGGCGAGACGCGCCTCGTGAGCGATGCGCGCGAGTACCTCACGCCACTCGCGCTCGACGTCCTGCCGCTCGACGAGAAGCTGCGTGACGAGCTTGGTCTGCTCGGCCTCGTGACCGTTGGCGACTTCGCGAGCCTGCCGCGCGGCGCGGTGTTCGACCGCTTCGGCCGCGGTGCCGCGCGCGCACATGCGCTCGCGCGTGCGGAGGACGAGGAGCGCGTGCACGCCGATCCGCCGCCGCGCCGGATCTATGCCCGGCGTCTCTGGGAGGAGCCGCTCGCGTCCAAGGAGCAGCTCGTCTTCGCGGTGCTCACCGCGCTTGACGAGATCTCGGCGGCGCTCGCCGCCGACGGGCTCGCCGCACTGCGCGTCGCGGTGAAGCTCGACCGCGAGGACGACGAGCCGCTGCGCCTCGAGCGCTCCGTTCTGCCACCGACGCGCGAGAGCGCCGCGCTGCTGCGTTCGCTGCGGTGGGCGCTGGAGGAGCGCGCGCATATCGGCCGTGTCATCGGGTGTGCGATCGAAGTGCGTGAGGCCGAACCGGCGCGCGGCCGGCAGATCGGTCTCTTCGCCGCGGACGGCGCGCGCTGGGAGGAGGCGATCGCGAGCGCGCGCTATCTGCGCGAGAAGCTCGGGACCGGACGCGTGCTGCGCGCGCGCGTCGCCGATGCGGATGCACGTCTGCCCGAGCGAGCCGCGGAGTGGAAGGAGGTCATCTCATGACGCGCCTGTTCGCCGATCCGATCCCGGCACGCCTCGTGTGGGACGAAGGGGAGCTCATGCTGCTGCAGATCGCCGGTCGGCGCTTCACCGTCGTCGAGGTCATGCGCCGCTGGCGCGTCGAGGCGGAGTGGTGGAAGGGCGGACCCGCGCGCGACTACCTCACGTTACGCACCGCGGACGGCATGGTCTGCGACGTGTACACCGACCGCGGTTCGGGATCGAGCTGGCTGCAGCGCGTTATGGACTAGGCGGATTCGCACGCACACAGGCGCGCCGTTAGTACTAGTCAACTGCTAGTCCACTGCTACTGACCGCCACACGCCCGGCACCGTCTAATCCCGTCCGCATGCGACGACTTGGCGCGATCCTTTGTCTGGCGCTCACGCTCTGCGTAGCGCTCCCTGAACGCGCCGCGGCCGACAGCATCGACAGGACCTGGCTGGTGGGTGACGAGCCCGCCGGCATCGTCATCGACCCGACCGACGGCCGCGTCTATGTCGCGAACAGCAAGATATCGCCGGCAGACGGCGCTTCGATCTATGTCGTGGACCCGTCGCGAGCTGCGGGCAGCCCCGGTGAAGTCACGCGGCTCGTGACAAGCGGCGCTCCTGCCATCCTCGCGCTCGACCCGATCCACCGCCGGCTTTACTCGTCGAATCAAGACCGCACCCTTCAGGTGTTCGACCTGACGACGATGGGCCTGGAGGCAACCCTCCCGGTCGGCGGCCTGGGGCGTTGTCGTTGACCCATCGACGCGGCGCGTGTACGTCATCGACGTCTTCGGCAGCACGTTCTCGATCGTTGCCATCGACGGAGCGACGAACACGATCCTGCAGACGCAAAGTGCTCCACCCCGCGAGCTCTGGTGGGGACTGGCGATCGACCCTGGACTGCATCGTCTCTACGTCACGAACATCGAAACGTCCGTACGCAACCTCGTCGTCCTGGATACCCGCGACCTATCGCGAGTGGATGCCCTGACACTCGCAGTTGTCCCGCGCTTTGCGCTCGCGGTCGACGAGGCTCTCCATCGCGTGTACGTCGCTGGGCATGATCCGAATGGGCTGGGCTTCGGGCCGACCATGCTCTATGCGCTGGACGGTTCCACTCTTGCGACGCTCGGCTCGGTCCAGATATCCGGCTTTCCTGCCGGTATCGCGCTGGCGCCCGCTGCGCACCGCATCTACGTCACGAACAACTGCGCGTGCCCGTCGGAGCCATGGGGCTACAGCGAGATCGACGATCGGACGCTCGAGCTGGTCCGTTTCCACGCGACGGCACGGGCGCCCTTCCTGGCCGCACTGCATCCAGATGGAAGGCTGTACCTCGGTGCGTGGACTTCGTCCGTCGTCGATGAGCTCATGGTGATTTCACTCGGCAACACACCGCCTGTGATCACGAGCCTCGTGATCGCTCCAAGCACACCCAAGACGAACGACACGCTGCGCGCCGAAGTCAGCGCGCATGACCCCGACTTCCCCGAGCGGCCGGGTGCCGGCCAGGCGGTGGCGCTGAGCTACGAGTGGCTGCGCAACGGCGTCGTCGTCCCGGGCCAGGCGGGGTCGACGTTCGATCTATCGCAGCTGGGCGATCGCGGCGACACGATCACCGTGCGCGTGAACGCTGGTGATGGTGAACTCAGCACCTCTGCGACTGCATCCGTGGTCGTCGCGGACACTGCACCGACCGCAAGCGTCGTCCTCGACATGACCGCGCCCACGACGAACCAGGTCATCACGGCCACGGCCACGTCATCGGACGCTGACGGCGATGCGGTCACGTACACGTTCACGTGGAAGGTCAACTCTGTCGTTCGTGCGTTGACGAGTGGCCCCAACGCGTCGTCTTCGTTCGATCTCGCCGTGGCGGGCAACGGCGCCCGCGGTCAGAGGGTGCTCGTCGAGGTCGTGGCATCGGACGGCACGCTCCAGAGCGCGATCGCGTCGGCATCTACCGTGGTCGTGAATTCGTCGCCGACGGTCTCGGTGTCGCTGAGCGACACGTCTCCGCAGACGCGTGACACTCTCGTGGCGACCGCCAGCGCTCAGGACGCCGACGGCGATCCGCTCACGCTGACGTACACGTGGAGCGTCAACGGTGTCGTGAAGCAGACCGGCGCGAGCAACACCTTCGATCTCGCGGTGAAGGGCAACGGGGACAACGGCGACGTCGTCACCGTGACCGTGACGGCGAGCGACGGGGCCGCGAGTACGACCGCGAGCGCCAGCGCGACCGTCACGCCCGGACGGAAGCACTAGCCGTCTAATTCCTGTCTTTCGCGCTCTCTTTTTGGGCATGCCGTAGTCTAGAACAGACGTTCTAACAGGCTAAAGGGGAGCGCGGTGCCTGGACTAGTGCTCGGCGACGTATCCCGGCATGTCCGGCGTGAGGAGAGCGACGAGCTGCGCGGCAGGCCGGCCGGGGAGCACGGACACGCACGTGTAGTCGGGGGGCGCGCTCACCATCCCGGACGGGATCACGACCCGCAGTGGATCGACGCCGGGCGACGAGAGCACGAACGAAGCGGGCGTGCGCTCACTCACATGACCGCAGCGAACGACCGTATCCGTGGCGCTCGCGCTGAGTCCCACGATCGCAACGAGGATCGCCACCGCAAAGAACACAGGGAAAACACGCATTCGTACCTAAGGAGCACGTGACGTGCCGGGCTACGTCGAGCTCCATTGCCACAGCAGCTACTCGTTCCTCGATGGCGCCTCTGATGTGGAGGGGCTCGTCACGGCGGCGGCCGAGCGAGGGATGGATGCGCTCGCGCTCACCGACACGAACGGCCTGTACGGCGCGGTCCGTTTCTGGAACGCTGCGAAGGACGCTGGCGTCCGGCCGATCTACGGCGTTGAGATCCAGACGCTCGACTTCGGGCATCTCGTGCTCATCGCGCGCGATGGCGTCGGCTGGCGGAGCCTCTGTCGCACGATCTCCGCGGCGCAGCTCGCCGGTGAGAAGACGAAACCGCGCGCGACGCTCGCGCTGATCGCCGAGAACGCCGAGGGCCTCTTCGCGCTCACCGGCTGCGCGCGCGGCGCGGTGCCGCGCGCGATGCGCGGCGGTGACGTCGACGCGGCGCGCGACGCGCTCTCGCAGCTGGCGGGGATCTTCGGCGAGCGCTGCTTCGTCGAGCTCTCCGACCACCTCGACCCAGACGACCCCGCGCTCTGCGACGCCCTCGCGCAGCTCGCCGCGGAGCAGGGCCTCGGCGCGGTGGTCACGAACAACGTCCACTACGCGCGGCCGGAAGGACGTCGTCTCCACGACGTGCTGTGCTGCATCGACCTCGGTATCACGCTCGACGACGCGGGTAACCGCCTGAGGCCGAACGGCGAGTACTGGCTGAAGGATGAGACGATCCTGCGCGAGCGGCTGGGCCGACACGCCGAGGCCTTCGCGAACACCCGGGCGATCGCCGACGCATGCACGCTCGACCTCGAGACGATCGGTCCCGGCGGAACACGTGGCACGCTCGCGTCGCGAGCCGAACAGGGCTCCTCGGGTTCGATGGTCGGCCAGGATCGCCTCCCCGGCTTTCCGGTGCCGCAGGGCCACACGGCCTTTTCCTTTCTGTACGCGCTCTGCCAGGAGGGCGCGCGCGCCAAGTACGGGCTCATGACGCCGGGCGTGGCGATGCAGCTCGCGCACGAGCTCTCCGTCATCGATCGCTGCGGCCTGGCGGAGTTCTTTCTCATCAACTGGGACATCGTCCGTTTCTGCAAGGAGCGTCGGATCCCCGCGCAGGGCCGTGGATCTGCGGCCGACTCGATCGTCGCGTACGTGCTCGATATCACCAAGGTCGATCCGATCGCACACGAGCTCCTGTTCGAGCGGTTCCTCACCGAGGACAGTCGCACGATGCCTGACATCGACCTCGACATCGCGTCGAACGACCGCGAAGAGGTCATCCAGTACGTCTACCAGAAGTACGGAGAGCGCTACGCGGCGATGGTGTGCAACGTCGTCACGTACCGCGCGCGATCGGCGAGCCGCGAGATCGCGAAGGCGCTCGGCTTCCGCGACGAGACGATCGACCGCATGTCGAGGTCGATCGACCAATACAACGTCGATCCGCGGGCGTATCCAAGCTCGGCAAGGCATCCCGCGTACACAACGGAATACGTTCGGCCGGTCGCGGACACGCTCGAGGACCTCGCGAGCTTCATGGACGAGAAGGAGCGCACGCGCTTCCCGCTGTTCCGCGAGCTCACGCTCGCCATCGCCGACTTCCCGCGCCATCTCTCGATCCACAACGGCGGCATGCTCATCACCGCGCAGCCGCTGGTGGACACCGTGCCGATCGAGCGCGCGACGATGCCCGACCGCAACGTGGTCCAGTTCGACAAGCGCGACGTCGAAGACCTCGGCCTGGTGAAGATGGACCTCCTCGGCCTGCGCACGCTCTCGCTCATCAAGGACGCCGTCGCCGACATCGAGGCGCGGCACGGCGAACGACTCGAGCTCGGCACCATCGCGCTCGACGACGAGGCGGTCTACGACCTCATCTGCGAGGTCGACACCATCGGGCTGTTCCAGGTGGAGAGCCGCGCGCAGGCGCAGGCGCTGCCGCGCGTGCGACCGCGCTGCTTCGCCGACATCATCGTCGAGGTCGCGATCATCCGGCCCGGCCCGGCCCGCTGCAGGGGAACATGGTGAATCCGTACATCAATCGCCGGCAGGGCCGGGAGCCCGTGACGTACGCGCATCCGCTGCTCGAGCCCGCCTTGAGGGAGACGCTCGGCGTGATCCTCTTCCAGGAGCAGATCCTGCGCGTCGCGATGGCCGTCGCGGGTTTCTCGCCAGCTGCGGCGGACAAGCTGCGCCGCGCGATGAGCCGCGCGCGCTCATCAGCGGATATGGAGAAGCTGCGCGCACCGTTCGTCGAGGGCGCGCGCGCGAAAGGCGTTGGTGTCGACGTTGCGCACGAGATCTTCCGGCAGATCGCGGCGTTCGCCGAGTTCGGGTTCTGCAAGAGCCACGCGGCCGCGTTCGCCCTCACCGCCTATCACACCGCGCACCTGAAGCTCTATTACCCATCCGAGTTCTACGTCGCGCTGTTGAATAACCAACCCATGGGGTTCTACTCGCCTGCCGTGATCGCCGGCGATGCGAAACGGCACGGTGTCGCGATCCTGCCCGTCGACGTGAATCTTTCGAGAGAGAAAGCCGTCGTGGAGGAGTGCTCCGATGGTGGTGCGATGCATCCCGTCGATAGCTCGAACACGATCGCGCGCCATCGCAGCTGTCGCACACACGACGTGCGGCTTGGATTCGAAAGCGTGAAGGGGCTCGGAACGGTCGAGGCGAAGGCGATCGTTCAAGAGCGTGAGAAGGTCGGACCGTACCTGGCCTTCGATGAATTCGCGCGGCGCGTCGGGCTCAAAGAGGAGGCGCTGCGCAACCTTGCGCTGCTCGGTGCGTTCGACGCGTTCGGCGAAGGGCGGCGCGAGCTGCTCTGGCGCGCGCGCGACGCGCATCGCGCCTCACCCGCGTTCACGCGTCCCGTGCTCGCTCTTCCAACGTCCGCCGCGCCCGCGCTTCCCGCGCTCACGGAGCAAGAGCGTGTCGCCCTCGATTACCGGATCACCGGGATCCCCACCGGGTCGCAGATCATGCGTTTCTACCGTGCGGACCTGGAGCGACGGGGCGTGGTCACCGCCGCGGGGCTGACCGGCACCCCTCACGGTGCCGCGGTGCGCATCGCCGGGGCGGTCGTGGTGAAGCAGCATCCCGAGACCGCCAAGGGTCACGTATTCCTATCCCTCGAGGACGAAACTGGCATGGCGAACGTGATCATCCGACCGGCGACCTACCGCCAGCACAAGCGCGTGCTCGATGCGAACGCCGCCGTCGTGGTCACCGGGACGCTCCAGAGCGTCGACGGGGCCACCTCCGTGCTTGCCGCGCGACTCGACGGCATCGCACTCTTCGTGAAGATCGCCGCGCGCGAATGGCAGTGAGCCTGGCGCGCACTGGGCGGCGGTATCGGTCGGCGGTCAAACCGGTAGCACCATCTTGTGACCCCCTCCAGTTGCACCGCAAACTGCCCGAAGTACCAGGCAGGGAAGCAGGCAAGGACACATGCCTGCCCCGAGCGCGCCGCGACGCAAGAGTGGGGAGACAGGTGGAGGACCTCAGCGCAGGTCGGGCAGAGGATCTGCTCGACTCGATCTTCCGTGTGGCCACGGAGCTGGTCCGTGGGGAACGTGCCTCGCTCATGCTGCGGGAAGACGCCTCGGACGACTTCGTCATCGCCCACGCCTTGGGCCTCGCCGACGACGTCAAGCACGCGGTCCGCGTGCGACCTGGCGTGGGCGTGGCCGGCCACGTGGTCGCCTCCAAGCGGTCGCTCCTCGTCCGCGGCGGCGACGCGCCGTTCGGGGTGCGCGGGGCGCAGTACCGATCGGACTCGTTCGTGTCAGTCCCGATCATGATCGACGACGCCGCCCGCGGCGTACTGAGCGTGACTGACCGCTTTGACGGGGGATCCTTCGAGGAAACGGACCTTGTGACGCTGGAGATCCTCGCCGGTCACATCGGCGCGTGCCTGGTCCAGCAGGAGCAGGGCGAGGCCTTGCAGCGCCTCGCGGAGACGGATCCGCTCACCTGGCTCTTCAACCGACGCCATTTCGACAAGCGGCTCGAGGCCGAGACCAACCGCGCGCGCTCCGCGCGGAGCATCTCCTCGCCCTGCTCATGCTCGATGTCGACAAGTTCAAGCTCATCAACGACCGCTTCGGTCACCGAGTGGGCGATCAGGTCCTGAAAGCGGTCGCCTCGGCCGTGAAGCAGGCCGTCCGTCTCTATGACGTACCGACGCGCTACGGCGGCGACGAGTTCGCCGTCATCCTCCCTGATGCCGACACCGAGGTCGCGTCGCGGGTCGCGCGTCGCATTCTCGAGAAGGCCGAGATCGTTGCGCTGCCGGGTGAGCTGCGCGATGCCGGGATCCCGCTCAGCGTCTCGATCGGCATCGCGACATTCCCGCGCCCGGCCGGCGACGCGAACGCGCTGGTCGAGGCCGCGGACAGCGCCATGTACCGCGCGAAGCAGGCCGGCGGCGGCATCCGCGTGTGGGAGCATTCCTTCGCCGACGGTCCGCGTGGCGCCCTCCGACCGACGCGCGCGGCGCTCCCGCCCGCACCCTACCTGTCCGATCCCGCTCGCCTTGCCACGCGCGAGCTCCAGGGACTCATCCCTATGGCGCTCGCGCAGGAGTTCAACGTCGCGGTGGTCGGGCACGAGGGGCAGGTCCTCACCATCGCGTTCCCGTCGCCGAACCCCGCCGCGGTCGACACGATCTCGAAGGCGACCGGGTTCGCCGTCTATCCGGTGTTCAGCAACCCGGCGGACCTCGAAGCGACGCGGCGCAGGCTCGCGGCGGCCTAGCCAGCTCGAGCGCGCAGCGCGGCCGGGAGGATCGCGAGAACGACAAGCCCCGCGACGATCTGCGCGATGGCTTGGATGTTGAGGATGGGAACGACACCGACAACATCCCCGAGCGTGCCGGCGATGCCGATACCAGCCAAGCCGAGGAATGCCATCGTCGTTCCAAGCGCGCCCAGGACGCGGCCGCGATACGCGTCGGCGACCGTGCTCTGGATGATCGCGTTCACGCTTGGGAAGAGCACCGCCACCGGCACGCCGACGAGAACGAACAGCGCAGTTATCAGGACGAAGGTCGCTCCGAACGCGGGCGTGTTGAAGATGAGGAAGTCGATCACGCCGAAGATGACAGCCGCGAGACCCAGTAACCGGGCCGGACGGACACGGTGACCGATGGGCACCACAGCGAGCGCGCCGATGAGCCCGCCGATGGCTTGTGCCGACATGAACACACCGATCTCCGTTGCCCCTCCGCCGAGGACTCGATTGACGAATAGGACATAGAGCACGCTGAATACGCCCTCGCCGAGCGCGCTGATGGCGACGAGTAAGAACACCACGACGAGCGGTCGACTGCTCAGCACCACCCCCAGCCCAGCCGCCCACTCGCGCCATAGACGTCGCCACGCCGATGTCGGGTCGGCCGCTGGACGATCCGCGACCGCGCCCGACGTCCGGATGAGCATGACGAGCGTGGCCGCGCCGAAGAACGAGACCGCATCGGCGAGCGCGACGCCCATGATGCCGAAGGTCGCGGCGATGAGGCCACCCACCGCTGGTCCGATGAGGCGCGCGAGGTTGTTGTTGAGCGCGTTCATCGCGTTGGCCGCGACGAGCTGGTCGGACTTGACGAGGCGCGGCAGGAACGCCCCCTCCGCGGGATCGACGAACTGCGCGAGCAACGATTCGCACGCGGCGACCGCGTACACATACCAAACGTCTTCGGCCGAGCGCACGGCAAGCAGCGGCAGCAGCACGATGCCCTGAAGGATGTTGCCGACGATCAGGGTCCGGCGGCGGTCCCAACGATCGACGAGGACGCCGGCAAACGAGCCGAAGATCAGTCGTGGAAGCGTGGCTGCCGCGAACATCGCGCTCGTCGCGAGCGCTGAACCCGTGAGCAGGTACACGTGGATCGGAAGACCGACGTAGAGGATCCAGTCGCCCATGACGGAAACGAGGCCGGCGGTCCAGAGGGCGGCGAAGTCACGGTCGCGGAGGAGCGCGATCGACCGGATCTAGGTCGTCCCCGTCAGCTTCGGCCGCTGTTCCTCGCGCTGCACGCCGCCGTCCGCGCCGCGGAAGAGGTAGCCGACGCCGGGCACGGTCTGGATCACATCACGCGGTCTGCCGTCCTGCGTGAGCTTGCGGCGCAGACGGCTGACGTTGAGCTTCACGAGGTCGCCGCCGACATCCGCGTCGTAGCCCCACACGCCTTCGAGGATCTCCTCCTGCGTGAGGACGCGACCGGGGTTCGCCATGAAGTGGCGCAGCAGCTTGAACTCGGTCGGTGAGAGATGCACGGGCACATCGGCGGTGGTCACCTCGTGCGTCGCTTCATCGAGCACGAGATCGCCGGTGCGATAGACGACGGGCGCCGGCCGTCCGCGCGTGCGCACCGACCGCCGCAGGATCGCCTTCACGCGCGCGACGAGCTCCTTGGGGCGGAACGGCTTGGTGATGTAGTCGTCCGCTCCGAGCTGCAGGCCACGGAGGATGTCGCTCTCGTCCTGACGCGCTGAAAGCAGCAACACCGAGACGTGCTCGTCGACATGGCGGATCCGCTCGAGGACCACAAAGCCGGTGAGCTTCGGAAGATTGATGTCGAGGACGACGAGGTCGGGATGCTCGCGACTGACAGCTTCGACGGCGGACTCGCCGTCGTACGCCCTGACGACGTCGTAGCCCTCGCGGCGCAGTGCGTAATCAAGCAGCTCCACCAGATCGCGGTCGTCATCGACGACCAAGAGCTTCACTGCGCGTCTGCCTCCTCCGCGAGCTGTCGAGCCTTAGGGAGAGTGAAGTGTACTGAAGTACCGCGTCCGACCTCGCTCTCGATGCGGATGTCGCCTCCGTGCGCGACGACGATCGCGCGGCAGATCGTCAGCCCCAGCCCCAGGCCGCCCGCTTGTTCGCGGACTTCCCGTGAGCGGAAGAACCGCTGGAACAGCCGCGGCTGCTCGTCGGCCGGGATGCCGGGACCCTCGTCCACCACGCTCACCTTGACGAAACCGTCGCGCCCCGCACTCACGACCGTCACGGTGGTCGCCTCGGGCGCATAACGGCTGGCGTTCGCGATCAGGTTTGCGAAGACCTGCGCGGTGCGTCTCGGATCCGCGAGGACGCGATCGAAGTCCGGCCGCAGGCGGGTCTGGAGCGTCTGATGCTTCGCGTCCAGAAGCGTCTGGGTGAACTCCATGGCCTCCTGCAGGCAGCCCCGGACGCTCGTCGCCACCGCGCGCACCTGGAACGTCCCGGCCTCGATGCTCCCGGCGTCCAGCAGGTTCTCGACGAGATATTCGAGGCGGAGGGCACTGCGCCGCAGGGTCGCCACCATGGTGACGAGCTGCTTGGGCGGCATCGACAGCGCATCGTCGACCAGCAGATCGAGCGTCGCCGAGAGTGCCGCGATGGGCGTGCGGAGCTCGTGCGCCACCTGGAGCAGGAAGTCCTCCTTGAGCCGCAGGAGCTCGGCCTGGGCGGTGACATCCCGGACCGTGTGGAGGATGCCGCGCTCGCCGATGGACGTGCTCACGATCTCGAGCACACCCATGCGGTCCTCGCGCGGGAACCAGGTGCGGCGCACGTGATGGCCGTCGGTGGCCTGGACCGTGGTGGCACCGGTGACGAGGAGCAGCTCCTCGAAGCGGCGGCCCTTGAGATCCTCCTCGCCGAGCACGCGGAACGCCGCGGGGTTCGCGCTGACGATCACCCCGTCGGGACCGGTCAGGATGATGCCGTCGGTCAGGGCGACGAACGCATCTTGGATCGCGAGCGCCTCGAAGGCCCGATCCTCGTTGCGCCGACCGAGTGAGCGCCGGCGCTCGGCGGCCCGCTCGCTCACCGCGATGGGATCCGCAGGCGCACGCGCGTGCCCTGTCCGGGGCTCGAATCGATCGACAGCTGTGCACCGATGAGGCGCGCCGATTCGCGCATCTGCAGCAGCCCGAGGCTCCCACGCTTCGCGTAGCTCTCGAGCACTGCTGCGACGTCGAAGCCCTGACCGTCGTCCTCGACGACCGCGACGACGGCGTTCTCCTCGTCGTAGACGTCGATCGTGACGTTCGCCGCGCGGCCCGTCTTGACCGCGTTGTTCGCGGCCTCGCGGATGACGGTGAACGCGCCCGTCTCGATCTCTGAGGCCAGGCGTCGCTGCGACTCGATGCGGCGCGTCACCACGCGCGATCCGTTCGTGCCGTCGACGCGCTTCGCGAGCGCGCCGACGGCCGCCGGAAGTCCACCGTCCTCGAGCGCGAGGGGACGCAGCGCGAACAGGATGTCGCGCAGGCCCTTCTGCTGGTCGATGAGACGAGCACGAAGCGTGACGAGATCGGCAAGCGCGCCCTCGACGTCGCTAGCGGCGCGTCGGGTGACGAGCTCGATGCTGATCGCCGCGTTCGACAGTGTTTGCGCGACACCGTCGTGAAGCTCGCGCGCGAGGCGATGGCGCTCCTCCTCAACGACCTTGACGACCCGCAGGCGCTCGGCGGCGAGCTCCTCCGAGAGCTGTACGTACTCGAGGGCGACGCCGGCGGAGCCCGCGAGAGCCTGGATCACCCGCTCGTCCTCTTCCTGGAACGGGCCCTCGTGGTCATTGACGGCCTGCAGCACGCCGAGCCTGCGGCGGTCGCGCGCGTCGATCGGTGTCACGAGCATCGAGCGAGTCCGGAAGCCGCTTCGGGCGTCCACGGTCGGGTCGAACCGCGCATCCTCGTACGGCGCGTCGATGCGCAACAGCCGGCCCGCGCGCGCGACCTCTGCGGCGAGGCTGCGGCCGTCGAGCGGAAGGCGGATCTCGGTGAGCTCGCTCTCGGTGAGCACCCGCGACCAGAGCTCGTTCTTCGCGTGATCGATGACGTACAGCGTCGCTCGCTCGCAGTCGAGCATCCGCAGCGTCGTGTCGACGATCCGGACGAGGACGCGGTCGACGTCGGCCTCAAGTGCGAGCTCCTGCTGGAGCTGGAGCAGCGTCTCGAACTGCGCGGAGTCGTTCAGGTTCGGCATCCGCCGTGATGCTAGCCGCGGGTGCGGCCGAGCAGTGGCGTCAGGCGAACGGTCCCGCGCGCTTCAGCAGCTCCTCGAGCCCGTCCTCTTTCGGATCGCGCGGCCGGCCGGGATGGATGATCGCGACCTGGCAGCCCTCGGCCGCCTCCACGAGCGTGCGATACGAGGCCGCGTTCGGATCTTTGATGAACGCCTGCTTGTTCTCGTTGTACGCGAACACCGCCGCATCGAGCAGCACGCACTCGTTGCAACTCGTGCAGCGCGGTGTCTCGATGTAGGGCTCGTCGGGCGCAGCGGCCCCGGCTGCCTCAGGCGGCGCCGTCGCTGGGTCGCGCGCTGCCAACGTGACGCTCTGGGCGGCGGCCGGTGACGCCGCGACGCCGCCGGCGTCGGGTGCTGCCGCGTGCTCGGTCGGGGCGCGCCGAGCGAGCTCTTGCAGGCGGAGCCAGGCCTCCGAGGAACGCCGCGCCGCGCGAAGCAGCTTTTCGTCAACAGCGAGCGCCACGAGGCGCTGAGTGCCGTCGATGGCGTAGACGATCGGAAGCTGGCCATGCCCGTCGGAACGCCTCGTGAGCCACACGCCCGCGCTCGTTGTCTCGCCATTCCGATCGCTGCCCGGCACGCGCGCGTAGTGCGACGCGACGCGCGGATCCATCAGCGCGAAGTCCGCGAAGGTGAACGCCGTTCGCTCGCTCCGGCGTTGCACCTCGGCGTCGGCGTAGACGAGCTCGTGCTCGGGCCAGGTCCGCTCGGGCTGCGGATTGCCGTCGAGCGATAGCCGCGCCGCCCCGTCCTCCGCGGCGGGGTCGTATGCGAATGCCGGGAAGGCGCGCGACTCCATCGCGGCGGCCGCGACCAGGTACGGCGGCGCGGGATGGCCGGGAGAGCTGCCGGAGAACACCGATACGAGCGCGGGTCCGGCGCATGACATGGCGGCCGCGAGCGGCCCGCGCATGCGGTAGAGGTGCGAACTCGCGGACTGGACCACGAACACATCGCCCAGGGCGATCGCCGCGGTCGCGAGATGTGCGTCGAGCGAGAGCGACACGTCGCCCGCCGGCGAGCGACCCAGGAGGTCACCGGTCTCGACGAGGATCTTCAGCGGCGCGCCGGACGACAGTGCCTCGAGGAGCTGCGTGCGACCGGCCGTGTCTCCCGCATGGTCAAGGCGGACGAGGTAGCTCGGGAACCGTGCGAGGTCGTCCGTTGTGACGGAGCCCTCGGTGAAGCCACTCACGTATTCGTCGTGCAGGCCCTCGACGTACTCGCCCGCGCCCTCGAGCTCGGCGACCGTGATGGCCTTGACCAAGGTTGCGAGCGCCGGCAGCCGGGCGCGGTACGCGGCGAGCGCGAGATCGGCACGTTCGAACGTGAAGTCGTAGCCGGCCTCGTCGGCGAAGAAGCGCTGCGCTCGCAGCGTCGCGAGCGCGCGCTCGATGCGCGTTCGGCGCATGTCAGACAGCCCGCTGGCGCCCGATGGCTTCGCGAGGAGCAGCGCCATCATGTCGAAGTCGAAGAGGTCACGGTGTGCCACGCCGATGCCTTCCGCCAGACCGCTCGCAGTACGACCGCCCTGCGAGCGCAGGTGGTCGGCACGAAGCAGATCGGCGAGGCGCGCGGCCAGCGCGTCGATCTGCCCGCGCATCGCCCGTGCGCGACGCTCTTCGGCGGTGCGCCACGCATGCGACACGAGACGCGCGGCGAGGGTGGCATCGCAGTCCACCAGCTCGCCCTCGACGCGGAGCACAGCTCGCGCCTGCGCGAGATCGGCGGCCACCGGCGCGCCGCCGCGCGTTGTGAGACCAGCCGCGGCTCGCGCCCACAGCGACGACAGCGGTCCGGCCTCACCGTTGGCCATGAGCGTGCGGATCTCGCGTTCGAGCCGCAGCACGCTGCGTCGCAGGTGCTCGCCCGTCATGCCCTGGGGTGCCACCTCGCGGAGCAGCTCGTCGACGATGTCTGACAGCGTCCGCGCGAACGCGCCATCGACGCCCGCGTCAACGAGGACGATGGGGAAGTCGTACCGCAGCGCTGCGAGGTCGTGGTAGCGCGCGAACAGGGCCGGCCGCAGGCCCACCGGTGGCGCAAGCTCGGCCCGCGAGCGCGCTCCGGTCAGGTGGAAGAAGCGCAGCTCTTTCAACGCGCTTCTCCGGCCGGGACACCGTCCGGCCAGATCGTGAATCTGTCGAACTCTGCCTCGAGGCCGCGGCGCACCTGCTCCGTCGTGCGGCGAACGCCCGCATGCCGCAGGTCCTCGTAGCAGGGGACGCCGTCGTCCTGGTAAAGGATGCCGACCGGGATCGGATCTTCGGTCGACGCGATCTCGCGTGCCTTGTGGATGTCGGACGGATCGTGGTCGCGCTGGTTCGTGTAGACCTTCGCGAGCGCCGGACTCATGCGGAGCCCGTTCCGCAGGATGAGCGTGCGCTTGGGATCGAGGACGAACGGGTCGAACGCGCCGGGCTGGAACTCCGGGCAGCGCTGCACGATGCGCACGAAGGACAGGCCCTTGTGCCGGTACGCGGCCGCGATGATCGCTGACAGCAGATCCGGGATCCAGTCCACGGCCTGCGCGACGAACGAGACGTTCTGCACGCCAAGCGTCACCGTCAGCGGGTTGAGCGGCTTCAGGTACGAGCCATGGGGCGTCGTGTTGCTCTTGGTCCCGAGCGGCGACGTCGGCGAGACCTGCTTCTTCGTGAGTCCGTAGATGCGGTTGTCGTGCAGCAGGACGGTGAGATCCATGTTGTAACGGAGCGCGTGGATCCAGTGCGCGGCGCCGATCGAGAGGCAGTCGCCGTCGCCGGTGCTCACGAAGACGTGCAGATCGGGCCGCGACATCTTCACGCCCTCGGCGAGCGGCAGCGCGCGTCCGTGGAGGCCGTGGAACCCGTAGGTGTTCATGTAGTGGGGGAGACGGCTCGAGCAGCCGATCCCGGACACGAAGCCATGCAAAGGATCGCGATCGGTGCGGAAGGCTACCCGCCCGCAAGGGAAGCTTGGCGGTCAGTGCCGTTTCTGAAGCCGTACTAGAATCCGGCTTGAACCGAA
>JANNHF010000154.1:0-4282 GCA_031404235.1 Chloroflexota bacterium | reverse complement strand
GCCGCGGCGCGGACGCGCTTGGCCGGCAGGCGGTGCAGCAGCCGCTCCGAGGACGCGGCGATCTCCTCGATCGCAGCGTCGAAAGCCCGGGCGTTCGCCGGCGCCGGGGCCCGGAATCCGCTGATCTTGCGGACGAACTGGAGCGCCGCCGCCCGGACCTCCTCGTCGGTCGCGGGAGCCGTGCCACGGAGCGTCTTGATGCTTCGACACATACACGAGAAAGATACGGCCACTGCGGCCGCTCGGGAACCCTCGGTAGCATCCGCGGGTGCTCATCCTGGACAAGCGCGAGGTCGAATCGCTCCTCGAACCGGACGCGCTGCGCGCCGCGGTGGCTGCCGCACTGGCCGACCTCTCCGCTGGACGCGCCTCGATGCCGACGCGGATCGCGGCTCTCGTGGCCGAGCAGGATGCGCTCCTCGCCGCGATGCCCGCCTACCTCCCCGGTGCGGGAGCGCTTACGACGAAGCTCGTCACGCTCTTTCCGCGCAACACTGATCGACCGACCCACCAGGCGGTGATCGTCGCCTTCGATCCGCTGACCGGAACGCCCGCCGCGCTCATGGACGGCGAGGCGATCACCGCCGCGCGTACCGCCGCGGCTTCCGCGCTCGCCACCGATCTGCTTGCGCGACCGGACGCGTCGACGCTCGCGGTGCTCGGCGCCGGCGTGCAAGCGCGCGCGCATCTGCGCGCACTTCCGCGCGTGCGTCAGTTCCGCGAGATCGTGATCGCCGCTCGCGACGGGGCGAAGGCTTTGGCCCTCGCGCGCGAGATCGCCGCGCAGACCGGCACGCCGGCGCGCACCGCGTCGTTCTCCGAGGCAGTGCGCGCGGCCGATGTCGTGTGCGCGTGTACGCACAGCGCCGATCCGGTCGTGCGCCGCGAGTCGTTGCGCGACGGGACCCACGTGAATTCGGTCGGGTACAACACCGCCGGCCGCGAGGTCGACGGCGAGACGGTCGCCGCGGCGCTCGTCGTGGTCGAGTCACGTGCGGCGGCCCTCGCGCCACCACCGGGCGGTTCGAACGATCTGCTGTGGCCGATCCGCGACGGGCTCATCGACGCGACGCACGTGCATGCCGAGCTCGGCGAGCTCGTGTCCGGCGCGCGACCGGGCCGTACCAACGTGTCGCAGCTCACGCTCTACAAGTCGGTCGGAGTCGCGATCGAGGACGCAGCCGCGGCTGCGCTGGTGCTCAGGCTCGCGCGCGAGCGCGGGATCGGGCGGACGATCGAGATCTAGCCAGCGCCGCCCGAGGCTCAGTACTCGCCGTTCAGGCCCCTCCGCGGTCCTTCGAGCAATTGGCCCACACCGCGCTGCTCGCCGGCCAGCGCGTCCAGCACGCGTAGCGCCTCGTCGATGGTGAGGCCACGTCGGAAGTCGTCGAGCGCCGGCCGAAGCGCGGGCGACGGCTCGTCGTTCGGATCGCTCGAGTTCGCCGGGTCGCTCGTCGGCTCCTGCGGCTGCCCAGGGTTCTGACCCGGCTGGGGCGAGCCGCTCGCGCTCGGCTGGCCACTCTGCCCCGGTCCCTGCGCCGGCCCGGGACTCGCGCCCTGACCCTGACCGGGTCCCGACTGCTGACCCGGCTGGCCGGGCCGGCCCGCGAGGATCCGCGCGATGATCTCGAGATTGAACTTCGCGTCACGATCGGTCGGATCGATGCGCAGCACCTCGCGGTATGCATCGCGCGCATCCTCGTAACGGCTCATGCGGAACAGAGTGTTCCCGCGGTCGTACTGCGCGATCGCGCGAAGCTTCAGGTCCTTTCCCTCGATCGCCACGCCGTACTCGGGGAGCGCCTTGGGATATTCGGCGAGCATGTGCAGGGAGTTCGCGGCGTTGACCGCGAGCTCGGGAGAGTCGGGCAGGTCGATCTGGAGGTCGCGATACGCGGCGAGGGCTCCCGCGTGGTCGCCGGCGGCGAACAGCGCATTCGCCGTGTCATTCGAGATCGCCGCGTCGCCACACGCGCTCGCCCACAGAAGGGACGAGCCCAGCGCGATCCCGAGAATGCGGCGGCCCCGCCGCGCCACCGGCCGGCCGCCCACGCTACGCGGCGCCGGCATTGGTCGCCGGTCCGAGATCAGCCATTCGAGTAGCAGAAGGGCGACGCCAAACGCGATGAAGGGAGCGGAGCGCTCATCCGGGACGGCTCCTGCGTCGTCGAGCGGCTCGACTGCCTCCATCGTGCGCAGCTCGCGTGCGAGATCGCCGATCACAGCGTCGCCACCGGCGTACTGGAAGTAGCGGCCGCCGCCCCTTTCCGCGAGCGATCGCAGCGTCACCTCGACGAGGCGGCTTACGACGAACGCGCCGCTGGCGTCACGCAGGTAGCCCGTGAACTTCCCGGTGTTCGCGTCGTAGGTCGGGATCTCGCCGCCCGCGGTAGTACCGACACCGACGGTGAAGATACGCGCGCCCTTGATCTCCCCGGCTTCCGGGATGTCGCTGTTGGTGATCTCGCCGTCGGACACGAACACGATCGCACGCTGTCGCAGCGGCCCCGGGTCCGCGGGGAAAGCACCCAGCGACGACTCGAGCCCGGAGCGGAGCGACGATCCCTGCTGGAGTCGCACGCCGCGACCGGAGTTGTCGAGGACCTCGCCGAGGATCCGCGGGTCGGTCGTCGGCGGGTACCGGACCGTGCCCTGACCGGCGAACAGCACGAGGGCGACGCGGCTACCGACCATCTGGCGTCCCAGCTCCTCCGCGAAGTGCCGCGCCGCGCGCAGGCGATCCGGCTCGACGTCGCGCGCCGCCATGCTCTGCGAGACGTCGACCGCCAGGACGATGTCCACGCCCAACCGCCGTGCTTCGCGCGCGCGAAGGTCGACGTACGGACCCGCGAGCGCGATCACCAGACTCGCGAGCGCGACGACGACGAGCGCGGCCTTCAGCCACCAGCGTGGACCGCTGCGCGACACGAGGGCCGTCGCGCCGCCGAACGATCGCAGCGCGCGGACGCGAGCGCGGTACGCGAGCGCGACCAGGACCGAGACGATGGGCAGGGCCGCGAGAAGCAAGAGCAGCTCGGGGCGCGCGAAGCCGACGACCGGAACGGTCACGGTGTCCTCCGGAACACCGTGAGCGCGAGGAGGAATTGCAGTGCGAGGAGCCCCGCGCCCGCGGCCGCGAACGGCAGGGACGCGTCCTCGGTCGAGATGAACGCCCGCGTGCCCACTCGCGCTTTCTCGAGCGTCTGGATCTCGCGGTAGACGTCGCGCAGCGCTGTCTCGTCGGAAGCGCGGAAGTACAGACCGCCGGTCATCTCGCTCATCCGCTTCATGAGGGTCTCGTCGATGTCCGCGCGCGACTGGGCGGCGACCGCACCGATGGTGTACAGGCGCACGCCGAGGAGCTTCGCGATCTGCGCGGCATCCGACGGCTGCACGTCCCCCGAATTGTTCTGCCCGTCGGTGAGGAGGATCGCGACCTTACCGCGGGCGGTGGAGTCCTTCACCACGTTCAGCCCCGTCGCGAGGCCGGTGCCGATGGCCGTCCCGTCGCGCAACGGGCGTCCGGCTACGACCGGCTCGACCAGGCGCTGCGCCGCCCCGTAATCGAGCGTCAGCGGGCTCAGCACCATCGACTCGGCGCTGAAGATCACGATGCCGACGCGGTCGTTCTTGAGTCCGCCGAGGAAGTCGTGCACGACGGTCTTCGCGACCTCGATGCGCGGCCGACCGCCCAGGTCGGGCGTGGTCATCGATGAGGACGTGTCCAGGACGATGACGATGTCGATGCCCTCGGCCGGCACGTCGAACGCGGCCTGCACCACGGACGGCGAAGCGAGCGCGATGATCAGCGCCGTCGCCGCGACGACACGGAGCGGCAGCAGCAGCCACCGCGCGCGCACGCGCCAGCTTCCATGCGCACGCGGCACGAGTCCGAGCGAGGAGAACAGCACGCCGCCGCTTCGCCCACTCTCGCGACGGAGCTCGAGCGCGGCGGCGATGACGACGAGCGCGAGGAGCGCGAGCGCCCACGGCACGTCGAAGCGGACCTCGGTCCCGAGCAAACGCACGCTCATTGCGGCCGGAGGGCGGCGATCTCGTACTCCTCGGCCGTGGCGGCGCGCCGCACCACCTCGAGCGCTGCACGCACCGCGTTCTGCGCGTGCGCCGGGTACGGGATCGCGTGGCGGAAGCGCACCTCGTCGCCTTCCCGCAGGATCTCGTAGATCGCCCCGGCTTGCGTCCGGTCAACGCCGGCGCGCTCCAGGGCGCTGCGAAGCTCGCGACTGGTGCGGCCGGGTTCGACGCCGAACCGCTGGACCGC
>JANNHF010000153.1:0-8548 GCA_031404235.1 Chloroflexota bacterium | reverse complement strand
TGGTCTGGTCGATCCAGCGGATCGCCAAGCAAGGCGGTGGGACGGTCGGCGTCAACGACGCGTCCGCGGTGGCCGTGAATGATCTCACCGTGGATATCACGCCGAAGGCGCAGAACCTGCGCGCGCTCCAGCAGCTCGTGCACCCGAGCTGGAGCATTGCCAAGGCCGAATCCGACACGGTGAAGGCCATGGGTACCGGCCCCTTCAAGCTCGTTGAGTACGTCAAGGACCAGCGGATCGTGGTCAGCGCGAATGACGACTACTGGGGCGGCAAGCCGACGCTGCGGAAGATCACCTTCCGCTTCATTCCGGACGCAAACACGCGCGTCCTCGCACTGCAGGCGAGCGAGGTCCAGATCAGCGACATCCCCAAGGAATCGGCGAAGACCTTGACCGGCGACTTCAGCGTCAGCCGTTCCAAGGTGGGCGCGTACGAGGCGATGTACATCAATATCCACGGCAAACAGGGGTACGACCTCGGCAAGGATCTCGCGATCCGCCAGGCGATCGCCTACGCGATCGACAAGAAGGTCGTCGTCGAAAGCGTCTGGCAGGGCAATGCGGAGATCAGCCAGACGATGATCCCCTCAGGGATCCTGGGCTCCGAGGCCGGCCGCATCACCGGCACGAACCGGGACGTGGTCAAGGCCAAGAAGCTCCTCGACGACGCCGGCTGGAAGGCAGGGGCCGACGGCATCCGCGAGAAGGGCGGGCGCAAGCTCTCGCTCACGATGGTCGTGGGCTTCCCGAACGCGGACACGCACAAGCCGATGCCCGAGTTCGCGCAGGCCCAGTTCAAGGAGATCGGCATCGACGTGAAGATCGTCATCACTCCCGACACCGCGAGCTACGAGAAGCGGCTCGCGACAGGCGAGGGCGACATCTGGGTCGAGGCCGGGAGCCAGAACGACGCCAACCCGTGCTTCCTGCCCGACCTGCTCTTCGCGAGCCCAGTCCCCGGCGGCGACGAGGAATCCAATATGTATGGCAACTCGTTCGCACTGGGCGCGACCTTCGATGCGGCGATCAAGCGTTGCCGCGAGGCGACGTCCACGGCGGACGTCCAGAAGGCGGCGGCCGACGCCATGAAGCTGCTCGTCGACGACCAGTTCGTCGTCGTCCCGCTCGCCGGCACCTATCGCATCCACGGCATCAACAAGAAGGTCCTCGATTTCGTAGTGCACCAGGCCGGCGTGCACCAGCGCTGGGAGACCGTCAAGCTCGCCAAATAGGCGTACCTCTTCCACGTCTACGCTGGGTCATCGGCCGAGTGGCCGGTGACCCAGCGGGCTTCTCCGGCGAGGTGAGCTAGTTGCTGCGCTACATCGCCCGGCGCCTCGCGTACCTGATACCGGTGTGGCTGGGCATCTCGATCCTGGCCTTCGCGTTGGCGCTTCTGGCGCCCGGTGATCCCGTGCGCCAGGTCCTCCAAGCGGGCGGGATAGACGCGCCGTCAGCCGAGCAGGTCATCGCGCTGCGGCGCGAGCTCGGGCTCGACCAGCCGGGCCCCGTCCGGTATGCGATCTGGCTCGGTGGCGCGGTACGTGGGGACCTCGGACGCTCCTATCGCACCGGCGAACCGGTGCTTCAGTCCCTGCTGGATCGCTTCCCGCGTACCGCGGCGCTCGCCCTCCTGGCGGTGAGCCTCGGGCTGATCATCGCCGTGCCGCTCGGCATCGTCTCGGCGGTGTTCCGCGACTCGCCCGTCGATCAGCTCGCGCGGCTCGGTGCGCTCGTCGGCGCGTCGGTCCCGAGCTTCTGGCTTGCGTACCTGCTGATCCTGTTCTTCGCCGTGCAGCTGCGCCTGCTTCCTGTTGCCGGTGCCAGCGAGCCCCGTCACATCGTGCTTCCTGCGCTGACGCTCGCGATCGGTGCGGCGGCCAGTCTCACGCGCCTCACGCGCTCGGCGATGCTCGAGGAGATGTTCCAGGACTACGTGCGCACCGCGCGATCGAAGGGACTGCGCGAGCGCGCCGTCGTCGTGACACACGCGCTTCGCAACGCGCTCATCGCGATCGTGACGATCACCGGCATCCGTCTCGCGGCCCTGCTCGGCGGGGCTGTGATCGTGGAGACGATCTTCGCCTGGCCGGGAATTGGGAAGTACGTCGTCGACTCGATCTTCATCCGGGACTATCCGACGATCCAGGGCTTCGTGCTGTTCACCGGCACGGTCGTCCTGCTGGTGAATCTCGCGGTCGATGTCTCGTATGTCTGGCTCGACCCGCGTGTGCGTCTCGGAGGGAAGACCCGATGATCGGAACAAAGGCCCGCGACACGCTCGCTGCGAGCATCGCCGACGGGCATGCGCTGGCGCCCGCGTCGTCGCGGCCGGGAGTGTTCCGCGCTCTCCTCGCGCACCGGACCGGCGTCGCCGGCCTCGTCATCGTCGCCGGCGTCGCGCTGATCGCGATCGCCGCTCCGCTGATCGCTCCGGACGATCCGACGCGCATTGACGCGCTCCGTCGCCTCGGACCTCCTTCCGCCGACACCTTGCTGGGAACGGACAACCTCGGACGGGACATCCTCAGTCGCCTGATCTGGGGCGCGCGGGTTTCGCTGGGCACCGCCGCGCTGGCCGCGGTGCTCATCCTGACGATCGGCGTCGGACTCGGCATGGTCGCGGGGTTCTACGGCGGGCTGCTCGACGACCTGCTCATGCGCGTCGTCGACGTGCTGCTTGCATTTCCCGCGCTCATCCTCGCGCTCGCGATCGCTGGTGTGCTGGGGCCAAGCATCACGAGCGTGATGATCGGGATCGTCGCTGTCGCGTGGGCGGATTACGCGCGCGTCATGCGTGGGCAAGTCTTGTCGGCACGAGAGCGGCAATACGTCGAGGCGGCGCGCGCGATCGGCGTGGGGAACACGCGCATTCTGGCGCGGCATCTTCTGCCGAACGTCCTGCCGCCGATCCTCGTGCTGGCGAGCCTCGAGATGGGCGGGCTCATCCTGGCGATCTCCGGCCTATCGTTCCTGGGATTGGGCGCACAGCCACCAACGCCGGAATGGGGGGCGATGCTGAACGACGGCCGCTCGTTCATCGCCGCGGCACCGCAGCTGATGGTCTACCCCGGTCTCGCGATCAGCATCGTCGTCGTCGGCTTCAACCTGCTCGGCGACGGTCTACGAGATGCCTTCGACCCGCATCTGCGGATCTGACGGCCTGCTCGCTCTAACGGGTGGGCGTAGCCCTATCGAGCTGCTGCTCTTCAGATTCCGGCGCACTGCAGCTGCAACCGCAGCCGCACCCGCACGCTGACTCGGATGCCAAGACCTTGAGCTCCTTCGTCTCGACGGCGTTCATCGCTTCACCTCCGGCCTGAAGAGCCAGTTTATGCTGCTCTGCGCATTATATCCCCTCCCCTGGGGGAGGGGATATAATTGGGTCCACCCGTTTGACGTCTGCTTTCGATCTAATGACGTGTGGTTTCGACCTAGTTGGAGGTGCCGCGTGACAGTGGAAAAGATGGAGCTCGCAAAGCGGCTGTCTTCGATCGAGGGGCACGTGCGTGGCATCCGCAAGATGCTCGAGGACGACACCTACTGCGTCGATGTGCTCAAGCAGACCTACGCCGTGGAGCGCGCCCTCCAGAAGTTCGAGGGCGAGCTACTGCGAGGGCATCTGTCGACCTGCGTGCCCGCGGGCTTCAAGGACGGCCGGAACGATCAGATGGTCGAGGAGCTTGCGGGCATCTTCGGGATCGCGCATCGCTAGTGGGTGAGTTTTGACCGTCGACACCAAAGCCACTGACACGACCGACCTCACCTTCGGCGTCACAGGAATGACCTGCGCGTCATGCGTGCGCCGCATCGAGAAGGCTCTTTCCAAGGTCGAGGGCGTTCAGGAAGCGAGCGTCAACCTCGCGACCGAGAAGGCGCGCGTCATCTTCGATCCAGCGAAGGCTGGACGCGAGCAGCTGCAGAAGGCGGTCGAGAAGGCCGGCTATGGCGTGCGCGAGATGCCGCGACCACAAGTCTCACAACCGGCCGCACCGCCCGCCAGCGCGGTTGTTGCGTCGACTGGTGACATGACGCTGCCCGTCGAAGGGATGACCTGCGCCTCGTGCGTGCGCCGCATCGAGAAGGCGCTGTCGAAGGTCGAGGGGGTCCAAGAGGCCACGGTCAACCTTGCGACCGAGAAGGCACGCGTGGTCTTCGATCCGTCGAAGGCGGGCCTCGACCAGTTCCGCGCGGCGGTGGAGAAGGCCGGGTACAAGCTCGGTGCCATGGCGGTGGCGCCCGTCGCCGGGATTGGTGGCGAGGCGATCGAGGCGCCTTCGCTGTATGCGGAGGAGGACGCACACGATCGCGAGCGCCAACGTGAGCTCGACGAGCTTGGTCGCAAGTGGCGGGTCTCACTTGTCCTGGGCGTCGTGATGATGGGCCTCATGTACGTGCCGCTGGGTATCGACCTCCAACTGTTGGCGCCAGCACTTCTTATAGCGGCGACCATCGTGCAGTTCTGGGCGGGTCGCGTCTTCTACGACGCAGCCTGGGCCGCGGGGCGACACGGCACGACCAACATGAACACGCTCGTCGCGATGGGCACGAGCGTCGCGTATGGGTATAGCGCGTTCGTGACGCTGTGGCCGACGCTGGCTGAAGCGTGGGGGTTCCAGTACCACCTCTACTTCGAAGTTTCAGTGATCATCGTCGCGCTCATCCTGCTCGGCCGCTGGATGGAGGCGCGCGCGAAGAAGCAGACCTCCGCGGCGATCCGCGCCCTCATGGGGCTGCAGGCCAAGACCGCGCGAGTGATCCGCGACGGCACCGAGCGCGACGTCCCGATCGAGCAGGTCCGGGTCGGCGATCTGGTACGCGTGCGCCCTGGCGAAAAGGTGCCCGTGGATGGCGTCATCACCGAGGGTCGCTCCGCGCTTGACGAGAGCATGCTCACCGGAGAAAGCCTCCCGGTCGACAAGACTGTCGGCGATCAGGTAATCGGCGCGACGCTCAACAGCAGCGGTTCGTTCGTGTTCAAGGCGACCAAGGTCGGCCGCGACACGACGCTGGCGCAGATCGTGCGTCTGGTGGAAGAAGCGCAGGGCTCGAAGGCGCCGATGCAGCGCCTGGCAGACACGATCTCGAGCTACTTCGTGCCTGCGGTGCTCGGCGTCGCGGCGCTCACGTTCGCGGGCTGGATGCTGCTCGGACCGGAGCCACGCATCACGCTCGCGCTCCAAGCCATGATCGCGGTCCTCATCATCGCGTGCCCGTGCGCGCTCGGGCTGGCCACGCCGACGGCGATCATGGTCGGCACCGGCAAGGCCGCCGAGCACGGCGTGCTGGTCCGTGGCGGCGAGGCGCTCGAGATGACCCGCAAGATCGACACGATCGTTCTCGACAAGACCGGGACGCTCACGCGCGGCAAGCCAGCGGTCACGCAGGTCGTGGCAACGAACGGCATCGGCGAGCGCGATCTGCTTCGCCTTGCGGCCGCGGCTGAGGTCGGCTCGGAGCACCCGCTCGGCGAAGCGATCGTCGCGCATGCCCGAGCCGCGGGCATCGAGCTGCCGAAGGCAGAACAGTTCGAAGCCCTCTCGGGCCGCGGCGTGCAGGCGCGGATCGAGGGCCAGGACCTGATCCTCGGCAACCTGGCCCTGATGCGCGAACGAGGCGTCGCGCTGGACGGTCTGGTCGACCGTGCGCGGCAGCTCGCCTCCACGGGCGCGACGCCGATGTACGTGGCGATCGGCTCGCAGGCAGCGGGGCTCATCGCCGTCGCCGACACGATCCGGCCTGAGTCCAAGGAGGCCGTCGAGCAGCTCGCGGCGCTCGGGCTCGAGGTCTGGATGCTCACCGGCGACAACCAGGCGACCGCAGAGGCGATCGCGCGCGAGGCGGGGGTCAAGAACGTGCTCGCGGAGGTGCTGCCGGCGCAGAAGAGCGACAAGATCAAGGAGCTGCAGGCGCAGGGTCGGGTGGTCGCGATGGTCGGCGACGGCATCAACGACGCGCCCGCGCTCGCGCAGGCCGACCTCGGCATCGCGATCGGGACCGGCACCGACGTGGCGATGGCCGCGTCCGACATCACGCTGATCGGCGGCGACCTGCGCACGATCGTGACGGCCATCGCGCTGTCGCGAAGGACGGTCAGCGTCATCAGGCAAGGCCTGTTCTGGGCGTTCGCCTACAACGTGCTGCTCATCCCGGTCGCGATGGGCGCGCTCTACCCGGTCTTCCGGGTCATGCTCAATCCCGTCCTCGCGGCCGCGGCGATGGCCATGTCGAGCGTGAGCGTCGTCACGAACGCGCTGCGCCTGCGTGGCTTCAAGCGGCCGGCGAGCGCGCGCGAGATCCTGCATCCGTCGCTGCGCAGCGTGATCGGCGATTACGCCTACCTGGTGGGCATCGCGCTCATCGCGCTCACGATCGGTGTCGCGGCGCTCATATTCGCGAATGCCAGCGGTCCGATGGACCCGAACATGCAACACCCAACTGGTTAAAGGAGAGATCTTCATGGCAAAGGTCACGCTCAACGTTCCCGACATCTCTTGCGAGCACTGCGAGCGCACGATCACCAACGCGCTCACGCCCGTTGAGGGCGTGCGCGCGGTGCGGGTCGATATCCCGGCCAAGCGCGTCGAGGTCGAGTACGACGACGCTGCGATCGACGTGAACAAGATGAAGGGCATCCTCCAAGAGGAGGAGTACCCCGTCGAGTCCGTCAGCAGCTGATTCCGCGCAACACCAGGAGGTGATCATGGAACGCGATCCGGTCTGCGGCATGGACGTGGATCCCAAGACGGCCAAGCACACCGCGCAGCACGAAGGAAAGACCTTCTATTTCTGCGGCCCCGGCTGCAAGAAAACGTTCGAAGCCGATCCGCACCGCTACGGCCATTCCCCCGCGCGCTGATGGCTGACGCGGGCGACGGGCTCGACGCCAAGCACGGGCCGCAGCACAAGGGCTGTCCGACCTGTGATCCGCTGGGCGGCGTCGCTCCGCGGTCGCGTCACGCGCTTTCCGTCGTGCGCCTCCAGGCGCGCGGCGAGGAGCACAAGATCGTCCAGGTCGTCGGCAACCTGTTCGTGTGCTCGAAAGCGAACGGGAACTGCTGCTGCGGCTGGGCCGAGAAAGGCCGCACGCCCTTCGATAACGCGCTCTGGTCGGAGGAATGGGAGCGCCGCCGGATCCGGCACCGAGTGCATCTGACGTTCTCCGGCTGCCTGGGCCCGTGCGCGGTCGGCAACAACGCGCTGCTTCAGATCCACGGGCAATCGATCTGGTTCAAGGACCTGAACTCGCCGGCGTTCGCACCCGCCGTGTTCGATTACATCGAGGCGATACTGGCGGCGGGTGGCGTGCTGCCCGTGCCGGCCGCGCTCTCCGACCACGTCTACCAGCGTTACGTCACTTCTGCCGAGGGAAAACAGACGCTCGTCTTCGGCGAGCCGGCACTCGACGGTGATGGCTTCGAGGGTCTCGATCCGGTGTGCCTCATGTCGGTCGACCCCGCGACCGCGCGCCATCGCGTCGAACACGACGGACAGACGTACGCGTTCTGCGCTCCGTCGTGCAGGAAGCTTTTCATCGCCGATCCGGAGGCGTACCTATCAGGAGCAGCGTCGAGCCCGATGATCTCGTAGCGGTAGAGGCGGCGACATGATGCCCGTTGACTCCGGTGGCGCGCAGCCCGCAGCGAGCGCTGGTCGCGCTACGGCGATCGCGGGATTCGCCTTCGGCCTCGCACTCGTTGTTCTGATCGGCGGTCTGGTGCTGGCATTCGGGTCACCGGTGGCCTGGCCGAACGCGGTGAAGTCGGCAGTCCAACAGCGGCAAGGGGAGCAGGTCTACAACGCCAACTGCCTCAGCTGTCACCTTGGCCCCGCCGGCGGGAGTATCACGGACGATCCACCGCGCCATAACGCGAACGGGCACACCTGGCATCACCCGGACTGCGCGCTCAGGACGATGGTGCGCGAGGGCTCGGCCGGGATCGTCGAGGTCAGCAGGTCAGCCCTACCGATGCAGCCGTTCAAGGATCGGCTGTCGCCCGAGGACGTCGACGCGGTCATCGCGTACCTGAAGACGATGTGGACGCCCGCGCAGCGTCAAGCGCAAGCGAGCTTCACACGCGAGATGTGTTTTGCGGGCACCGTAGGCCCGGTCGAGGCCATGAGGTAGTCATCACCGTGATCGCGCGTAACGGACCGTGATGGGCCCGGAATAGGCCGGCAGTCGCAGGTCGCCCGCTGGGGCGACGTCGAAACGCAGACCGAGCGCACGTTCACGCGACCGCAGATCCGGGAGCTCGTCCGGCTGATTCAACACGCGCAGGAGCGTCTCGACTGGGCCGACGATCGCGATGACGAAGGGCGGGGACAGAAGCGCGCCGTTGATCTGGATCGTCGCCCCGGCGCAAGCCGATGCGCCGGTGATGCGCTCATCATTGATCGCGATCCCGCTCGCGCCGCCCTTCCACGCGGCGTTGATCACGTCAGTGAGGTCCTGGCTGTGGACGATCGCGTGCGCTATCAGTTGGGAATTGCGGGTCGGTGGAAGGCGCGCGTCATCCAACGTGACGATCACACCCGCCCCGCTCAG
>JANNHF010000152.1:0-2606 GCA_031404235.1 Chloroflexota bacterium | reverse complement strand
GACCCTCGTTGGACCCGCCGCCGCGGGCCTCATCACCGGCTCGTTCATCATCGAGACCTTCTTCTCGGTCCCCGGCATCGGCCGTGAATATATACGCAGCCTCCTCGCCCTCGACTACCCGGTGATCATGGCGACGACGCTGCTGTTCGCGTTCTTCATCATCGTCGCGAACCTCTCGGTCGACCTTTTGTACGGCATGCTCGACCCGCGGATCAAGGTCGCGAAGTAGTGGCCACCGCGAGCACCACCCAGGAGCGGGCTGCCGAGCTCAACTTCGCCCGCAAGCAGCGCTCGCTGTGGGGGGACGCCGCGTACCGGCTCATGCGGAACAAGGCCGCCGTCGGCGGTCTTATCGTCATCGCCGCCGCCTTCCTGGTCGCTGCCTTGGCGCCGATCATCGCGCCGTACAGCCCGATCGACATCCCGCAGAATCCGGCCAGCCAGATGGAGCCCCTGTGGACGGGCTCCAAGTACACCGACTCGCGCTACCTGCTGGGCACCGACTTCCTGGGACGCGACATCGTGAGCCGGCTGATCTATGCGTCGCGGATCAGCATGGTCGTCGGCTTCGTGCCGACCGCGATCGTGTTCGCTCTCGGGATCACCGTCGGCAT
Organism: Chloroflexota bacterium; assembly: GCA_031404235.1. Taxonomy (GTDB): domain Bacteria; phylum Chloroflexota; class Limnocylindria; order P2-11E; family P2-11E; genus CF-39. The sequence goes on along the minus strand of JANNHF010000152.1, from coordinate 1,992 downwards.
GACCGCCGGCTTCTTCGGTGGCTGGCTCGATCAGATCCTGATGCGCTTCACCGACATCATCTACGCCTTCCCGGATTTCCTGTTCCTGCTGATCATCGTGGCGTCGTTCCGCAACAGCCCGTTCGGCAAGATCCTGGACGGCCTGATGCTGATCTTCGTGGCGATCGCGATCGTCGGCTGGGTCACCGTCGCGCGGCTCACGCGCGGACAGGTGCTTGCGCTGAAGGAACGCGAGTTCGTGGAGGCGGCCCGCGCCCTCGGGGCGACCCCGCGCAGGATCATGACGAAACACCTGCTGCCGAACGCGCTGGCGCCGCTCATCGTGAGCGCCGCGTTCGCCGTTCCCGGCGCGATCCTCGGCGAGGCGACGCTGTCGTTCCTCGGCGTGGGCATCATCCCGCCGACGCCGTCCTGGGGCCAGATGATCAACGAGGGCTTCCCGCTCTTCTCGGCCAACCCGTGGGCCGTCCTCCTGCCCGCCATCTGCATCTCCCTGGTGATGCTCGCGTTCACGTTCGTGGGTGATGGCCTGCGCGACGCTCTCGACCCCCGCATGAAGACCTGAGATAGACTCCGCCGACGTTGGCTGACCTTCTTGAGGTCACAGACCTCCACACCCAGTTCTTCACGCGTGATGGCGTTGTTCGCGCCGTCGACGGCGTGACGTTCCAGGTCGCCGCCGGCGAGACGCTCGGGATCGTGGGGGAGTCCGGTTGCGGCAAGTCCGTGACCGCGCTCTCGCTGATGCGCCTCATCCCGCAGCCGCCGGGCAAGATCGTCAAGGGCTCGATCATGTTCGACGGCCAGGACATCCTGAAGATGGACGACGACGACGTTCGAGCGATCCGCGGCAACAACATCGCGATGATCTTCCAGGACCCGATGACGAGCCTGAACCCCGTTCTTACGATCAGCCGGCAGATCTCCGAGGCGCTCGAGCTCCACCTCAAGATGGACAAGAGCGAGGCGCGCAAGCGCACGATCGAGCTGCTCGAGCTCGTGAATATACCGAGCGCCAAAAAGCGCCTCGATGATTACCCGCACCAGTTCTCAGTCGGCAAGCGCCAGCGAGTGATGATCGCGATGGCCCTCTCCTGTAACCCCAAGCTCATCCTTGCCGACGAGCCAACGACGGCCCTCGACGTGACCATTCAGGCGCAGATCCTCGATCTGCTCAAGAACTTGGCGCGCGAGTTCCGCACGGCATTCATCCTGATCACGCACGACCTCGGCGTCGTGGCGGGGATGACGCAGCGCATCAACGTGATGTACGCGGGCCGGATCGTCGAGAAGGCTGACACCGTCGAGCTCTTCGCGAACCCCAAGATGCCGTACACGTGGGGCCTCCTTCGCTCGATCCCGCGCCTCGACGAGTCGCGCAAGGCCAAGCTCGTGCCGATCGAAGGACTGCCACCGGACCTTATCGCGCCGCCGCCGGGCTGCAAGTTCGAGCCGCGTTGCCAGTACCGCCGCGACGTGTGCCACGAGAAGGAACCGGAGCTCAAGCACATACCGAACGCCAAGCCCGAACACGAGGCGCGCTGCTGGGGCACGCAAGCGGGCGGCTGGCTCGTCGACACGGACTGGCGCCATGAGATCGGCGACACGCGCGTCCTCGAGGTGATCAAGCAGGAGACCGCGTCCGTCACCGCGAGCCCGGAAACGCCAGGAGAGTGACGAGATGGCCGTAACGACGAACACGACACCGCCGAAAGACGAATTCATCCAGCGCAGCCGCTCGACCGCGACCGCGGAGAGCGGAAAGAACCTTCTCACCGTGTCGGCCCTGAAGATGCACTTCCCGCTGACGCAGGGGATCATCTTCCAGCGCCAGGTCGGTGCCGTGCGTGCCGTCGACGGCATCGACTTCTTCGTCGAGCGGGGCGAGACGCTGGGCCTCGTGGGCGAGTCCGGGTGCGGCAAGTCCACGACGGGCCGCGCGATCCTCCAGCTGTACAAGCCCACCGCCGGTTCGGTGAAGTTCGACGGCAC
>JANNHF010000151.1:0-10501 GCA_031404235.1 Chloroflexota bacterium | reverse complement strand
ATTCAGTCAGCTTTTTTGAAAAGAATCCAAACACTTGGTTGTCCTTTTGTCATGATTTAATGTGTTGGGGATAATAGCATAAAGATAGTGATCTGGCTTAAGAAATCCTGGGGTGCTGAGTCGCCAAAGCGGCGCTACCCTCCTCCTGCTCGAGGACGGCGCGCTTGTATCAGCCCGCGAGGTGGGTCTGTAAATGAAATCGTCGGAACAGCACGCCTCAGCCGCGAGTCGGCTGCGAACGTTGCTCAGGCCATCGCGCGCTGGGTTGGCGGGTGGCTAAGGACACACCAGACGCGATCACGGGGGCTCCGGAGCTGTGAAGTGAGCGGTGCGAAGCGTGGCTGGGGTCTGCACCCGGACTCCAAGGATGTCCGCGCGAAGGTTCTCCCGCCTGTCAAGCCAGGTCGCGTCGTCGGCGTTGGCGCCATCTGCGATCTCGGGCCAGAGCGCTCCGCCGACGCGCGTTCCCAGAACTTCTCGGTAAGCGAGTTCGTGACGCTGGAAGATGGCCGACGCGTGATCTTGCACGAAGATCGCGGCTTCACCATTGGTTTGAGATCAACCGGCAAGTCGGATCCTGGCGACCTCCGTGAGCATGAAACTCTGGAGAACCTGACCCGAAGCGTGCTGAACACCGTGCTTCCCGATGACGATGAGCCCGCAGAGGACCACCCTTGGACGTGGCTGGCCGACCTAGCTCGGGCTCGCGGTCTGAATGTGAGTGCGGATGACCTGCGAAGCCTTCGGTACGAGGTGATCTTCACCGACAAGGTGCACCGATGGCTTGCGCCTGCGTGACGGTCGGGGAGCGATCTAACCGCTACCAGCGATAGCAGGACCGGAAGGGGGTCGATTTCGTCGGCCCCCTTCCCGCTAAACAAGAGGACATGGGGCTGCATCGCACTCTCGCACACCCAAGCTTCGGCCATGCGACTAAAGCAATTCAAGACAACTCGCTTGAAGCAGGTTTTTGCAGAAGAACAGAAATGGTAGCAGCAGTGATTTTAGCCGGCGACACGTTCTGCTCGCGGTAGTACCGACAGAGAAGCACTCCGGACGCGTCGAGGGTCCTTGGCGCGTCAGAGTTCCGCTGCTGTAGCGCCGACCGAATCCGACAACAAGTCCCTAGTAATACCCGATCACCGATGAGGAGACGCCTGGAACCTGGGAGCCTATCGTGACGCGGACGCTCTTCGACAAGTGCGAGAAGAAGCGCGCCGACCGTGCGGATGCAATCAGTCAACCGAAGACGGACGCGAAAGACGGGCTTCGGTATCCTCTGACGAACGTCATCATCTGCGCGAAATGTCGTGGTCCAATGGCAGGCGATTCATCAAGCAACAAGCAATTCCGGTACTACCGGTGCTCGATCGGTCGCGGTCAACTCCAGAAGTGCAAGCAGCCGGGAGTGCGCGCCGACTACTTGGAGGATGTGGTCATCCGCTACCTCGCAATGATTTCTCTCCCGCTCGGCTTCGATACAGCGGTCAAGACGGGCGTGGCTGCGGCGAAGAAAGCAGCGCCACCTCTAGCCCGTCGTCAAACGGCCCAGGAGATTGAGCGCAAGATCAGGGAATACGGCCAACTCGTGGTTGATCGCATCTGGACGAAGGAGATGGCTCAGGCCGAAGTGGCTGAGCTTCGGAAGGACCTCGTTGAGCTAGAGCTGCCGCCACCCACGCAGGACTCCATTGTCAGCCTCAATGTGCGCTTTCATGACTTCCTCCAGGTATGGGACCGCGCGACCGGCGAACAGAGGCACGCGCTGGCAAAATCGGTGTTCGAGCGGATCGAGGTGGACGATCGCCAAGTCTCCGCGATAGTCCCGCGACACGGCTGGCTGCCGCTGTTCGAGGAGATGTACGCGCGATGGACGCCGACGGTTCCAGCCGCCCCGAGCCCATCGGCGGTGAAAGCCTCCTCGCCAGCCATGCCGAGGGGTTCCCCGACGAAAAAGGCCGCAGCATCGACAAAGTCGAAAACTGCGGCTTCGGAGCGGAAGACGGGGGTCAAGCACGCGGAAGTGGTAACAGCTCGGCTCGTTCAGGACGAGCGCGGATGGCTCCGGCTGGCGGGCTAACGCTGTGGTCCAGTCGCGCAGATCGCGAGAGGCTGGTGAATGCCGGTCATCGAAACTCAAGGTCTCTTCCTTAGGCGTGCCGGTAGCGGTATCCCACACCACGCACTGTTGCCACGACGGTCGACCCGTCGCCGAGCTTCCGTCGTAGCGCGCCGACCGCGACCTCGACGACGTTGCTATCCCCTTCGTAGTCATATCCCCACACGTCCGCGAGGAGCTCCGCACGCGAGACTGCCTTCCCTTCGCGCTGCATCAGGTAGTGCATGAGTTGGTACTCGAGCTGCGTGAGGGCGACTCGGCGGCCATCCATCACGAGCTCGTGCGCCTCGAGATCGAGCAGATCGTCCTGCGGGATGCCGAGCTCCGACGCGGCGACGCGGGCAAGCCACTCATCGATCGAGCCGGGACCGAAATCGTTCATCAGCGTGCGGTAACGCTTGCCGTCGAGATCGACGTCGGCTTCGGGTAAACGCGCGAAGCCGAGTGGCGCGAGGGCTGGAAGGAAGTCGAGGCTGGTGTTGCTAGCCCAGTAGATGCGGCGCAGGCGGGGCCGCAGCTCCATGTAGAGGCGTTTCACGTCCAAGAACAAGGCGGCCTGCACACTGCCGGCCTCCTCGCCCAGTAGTCGGTCGAGGGAGCGACGGGAGAAGAGCACGACCTGGCCCGGCGGGACGGGGCTTCGTCGCAGATGGTCGCGCCACGCGGCGTCGAGCGGGTCGGCGGGCCTGCGCTTCGGCTTAACGGAATTGCTCTCATACACGAGCGCAAAACCGGCGACCTGTCCGTCGCGATCGCGGACGGTACGGAATGCCTCAGGGACGCGACCCCACCACTGCTGGGCGATCGCTGCGGCCCGCGGTCCATCGTGGCGCGCGATCGTCTCGAGTATTGCGGCACCGTCCGCCGCCTGCGAGGGCTCGACTGAATGGACTTGAGCGCCAGTGGGAAAGAACGACTCGCGCACGATCGGGTTCTCGATCAAGAACAGCATGTCCGCGGTGTAGCGCCACAGGTTGGTGGCTCCGGCGTCGCGGATCTCGTCGCGGAGGTGACGCCACGCGGCCTGACGGTAGCTGCGGTCGCGCGTCGCATCGTCGGCGCGCAGACGCGTGGCGATGGCCTGTTGCATCGAATCGTGGAGCACCAGACCGTCCGCGCTCTGCCGAACGAAAGGCAGCTCCTGCAGTCGCTCGTAAATGTCCTGGGCGACCGCGTCAGGAAGCATCGCGGCGAGCAACGAGGGCGTCGTCCGGCGCACAACGCACGCGGCATCGAGGGCGCGTCGCATGAGCGGATCCAGCTTCTCGAGGTACCGCTGCGCGAGCGCGTCGAGCACGTGCTGCGCCGCGAGCTCTTCGAGGTGTCCGTCCGCTGGGCTCGTCACAGCCGCGGCGACCCGCAGGGCCAGCGGGTGGCCACGGGCGATCCGCGCGACCCGCTGCGCAACGTCACTGCTGAGACCGGCGGACCGAAGCAGACCGAGCGCGGCGACCAGATCGAGCGGACCGACCTCGATCGTCGCCAGCGAGCCGGACCAGCCGACCGCACCGAACCAGGGCAGTGCTGGGGGCTCGCGACCGGCGAGCACGACGCGGACGTTCGCGGGCAGTGAGCCGATCAGCTGCTGCCGCAACCAGGCGTCAGATATGCGGAGCGCTTCATACGAGTCGATGACGATCACTACCTTGGTGCCGAGCGCTGCCAGGCGCGCGACGGGATCGGCATCGAGCGGACCCCCGAGAGCCCGGCCGATCGCTATGAGCACGCCACGCTCCGTCGGTTCGACGACGCCGCCGTCGATCTGGATGACGCTCGCTCCTCGTTCGCGTGCCCGCAGGGTGAACGCCATCAGCAGGGTGGATTTCCCCATGCCGGCGAGGCCATGTACGAACGAGACGAGCGGCCCGTCGTCGTCGAGGATCCTCTCGAGAGCCGCGATCTCCTTCTCGCGGCCGACGAACGATCGGCGCTCACGCGCCTCGGCGAGAGCACCGAGCTGCGGTCTCGTCGTCGCCGTCATGCCGCCACCGGTCGTAGCGCGGCAGTGATCGCGCTTGGCACCTCGAGCATCCCGAAGACGCGAGAGGTCATCTCGACCAGGTTGGGGTGTGTCGCGAGCGCACGGAAGAGCTCGGTCCTGAGGAACGCTTCCATTGCCGGGCGATCTCGCCACGTGTACACGCCGCCGTACGTATTCGTCGACTCGTCAGCCAGCCAGACTTTGGAAACGAGACCGGGGAGCGCCGCTACCGCCGGAGCCGTCTGCGCGCAGAGAGCGTCGTAGTCCGCGCGCGTGATGCCCTTCAGCCGGAATGTGACGAGTTGGATCTCCACATCGCGTCTCCTCTTGAGAGATGTGGCGACGCTAGGACCCTTGCCGACTCCGTTAATGAGCGAAGGCTGAGCAGACGCGACGAGCCGCATGGCCGCAGCGTAGTCCTGCACAAGAACCTCGAGTCTTCTCAGGTTCCGCTCATCTCGGATCGCATGCGGGCCCATATCTTCGCCCCATCAACCAAGGGAGGACTCAGATGCGTTCCATCCGACGCCTTCTTGCGATTGCCGGCTTGCTGGCAGCGATGGCCATGCTCGCCGGAACCCCCGCAGCGGCCCATCAGGACAAGACGCTCAGCATGGTGAAGAACTGCGCCGCCTGGCCACCCACGTGTGTCATCACGTCGTCGAGACCACTCGGCTTCATGGTCGGCAGCGTGATCACCTACCTCGACCCGCCGAGCCTAGGGACCCCCGCCGGCACCGACGTGCGCATCACGACCGCTAACGGGAAGGGCTCGGCCCCCGGGCACTGCATGTTCGACTGGGCCGCGCTGCCAGCGCCGGCCGGTCTGTGCACATTCACGAGCGGGACCGGAAAGCTAGCTGGATTCAATAGCCGCCTGAACGTGGCGTGGATCGGTGGCTTTGATTTCACACTTCGTGGGACCTACGAATTTGACCGCGAGAACAATTCGGATCGCGACGACAACGACGACTGAACCCGCGACTGACCAGGGACCCTCGATGGTCCGCGGCGGATCGGCGGACTGAACGGAGCCCCGACTGCGGCTCCCTCACGGAGCTGCGGCCGGGGCCTTCGTTCGACTGTTGGGGAGCTGCGGCTGATCATTTGCATCCCGCTCCCCGGGCAACGCGTGCGCTCCGCCATCGCGGATCACGTTACGGCGCTGCCGCAAGCACGTGCGCGCGCTCTAGCACGGGCGTGTAGCGGTGGTGCGGAGTTGGAAAGGTTCGTCTCACCGGTCCAAGCCTGGGTCTCGACCGCCGCAACGGGTTGGCCGAACGCGTAGGTGACGTGAAGGCGCGGTCGCTTGTTAGTCGTGTAGACGACTTGGTGACCGTCCGTCGAGTCGCGCACCTTGTCGGTGGAGGGGTGGGACGGGATGCCGTAGATGAGCGGAGGCGGATGCTGGCAGCCATCTTCGACAGCATCACCGCCAGCCCTGAGGGGATTGACCGGCTGGACCCTTGCGAGGACTGGCGTCCCTACCTAATTGCGGCCATTCCGAGGCCGGTCAGGCTGTCAACGGAGCGGAAGACGGGGGTCAAGCACGCGGAAGTGGTAACAACTCGGCTCCTGCAGGACGAGCGTGGGTGGCTCCGGCTGGCGGGCTAAACGCTGTTGTCCCTCGCTGAGCGTGCGTGGCAAGTTACAAAACCACTGCTCTGCCCATCGAGACTCACCGCGCTCGCCGCGCCGGTCGTGCTCTCGTCCGAACCCGCCTGCTGGGCGGCTTGGTGCAGCGCGTTCGCACGCGTGCGAGCATCCGCGCGTGGCTCCCCCCGTCCACTACACGCGCAGCGGCGATGTGAACATCGCCTACCAGGTGGTCGGAACCGGCCCGCCAGATCTGCTCTTCTGCATCGGCTCGTACTCCAACCTCGACGTGCTCTGGGAGAGCCCGAATTGGACTCGCATGTTCGAGCGCCTCAGCGGGTTCACCCGCTTCATCCTGTTCGACAAGCGCGGCACTGGCCTATCGGACCGACCTGACCGCCCGGTGACGCTCCTCGAGCGGACCGACGACATCGGGGCCGTGCTCGACGCGGTCGGCAGCGAACGGGCGCACCTCATGGGTTTCTCCGAGGGCGGCCCGATGACTGTGTTCTGGGCCGCGACGCATCCGGATCGCGTCATCGGGAACATCCTGTACGGCGCCCCGCCGCGCTTCGCCTGGGCCCCGGACTGGCCGGAGGGCACGAGGCTCGAGGACTTCGAAGCCGAGTTCCGGGACCTCGCCGCGAGCAATTACGAGTCGGACTATTCGACCCCGGAGCGGCGCCGCTGGTTCGGCCCGGCGACGCACGATGATCCGGCCGCCCTCGAGCACTTTCGGCGTCTCATGCGCGCGGTTGGCTCACCGAGCACTCACTACCAGCAGCAGAAGTGGAATCTCGAGATCGACGTGCGTGAGATTCTGCCAAGCCTGCGGGTCCCGACGCTGGTCCTCGTCCGTGAGGACGACCCGGTCTGCTCGGTCGACATCGCCCGCTGGACCGCGTCGCGCATCCCGGACGCGCGGCTGGTCATCCTGCCGGGACAGGGACACCTCTGGTTCGACGTCGTCGACGAGGTCGTCGCCGCCATCGAAGAATTCGTGACCGGCGCGCCGCGCGAGGCCCCGAGCGACCGGTTCCTCACGACGCTCGTCGCCGCGGACATCGTCGGCTCGACCGAGGTCATCAACCGTCTTGGCGATGCGAAGTGGCGTGCCCTCCTCGATCACCACTACCAGCTCGTCGGAAAGCGCCTGGCCGTCCATGCCGGGATCGAGGTCGATCGCGCCGGCGACGGCTTCCTTGCGCGCTTCGACGGTCCTGCGCGCGCGGTGCGCTTCGCGCGCGACCTCGACCGCGAGGATCAGGCGATCGGCTTGCGCACGCGCGCCGCGGTGCACACCGGCGAGGTCGAGGCGAGCGGCAGCGCGGTGCGCGGCCTGGCCGTGCACATCGCGGCGCGCCTCGTCGGCCTCGCGGGCCCGGGCGACGTCCTCGTATCAAGCACCGTGCGTGACCTCGTGGGTGGCGCCGGTTTCACCTTCGAGGACCGCGGGCTCCACGCGCTGAAGGGCGTGCCCGAGTCGCGCCAGGTGTACGCCGTCGTCTGACGGTCCGGCCGCAGGCCCGAGCGGACGGCTTGGCTTGCGGTCGTCCTCGCGACGGTCGATCGTCGGGATGCAATAGTTCGTGCTGACGCGGGCGTGCCTGCCGCCCCGTCCGCGCGTGAATCGCCCGCAAATGTGCGCCGTCTATCTGCTCGTGCATGGCAAGTTACAAAACCACTGCTCTGCCAATTGAGCTAGGACGGCGCGTGCCTGCTACGAGTTGCGTGTTCCGATGGAGCTTGAGCGACCCCTACCTCGCGACCACGCTCAAATGTGGTAACAGCGGCCGATTGTTACCGCGGCCAGGGTCGCGGAGAGGATCGCGAAAACGCGGGGGTCAAGCACGCGGAAGTGATAACAGCTCGGCTCCTTCGGGACGAGCGTGGGTGGCTGCGGCTGGCGGGTTAAAGAGGAGCAGATATCGCCGGCCCGACCGGGGTTGGAGCCGCCAGTCTTTGGCGACATCCTCGTCGAAGGCCTCGAAGACTTGATTCCGCATTTCATCGTCAGTGCCTAGCAGCAGAAGCGTCAGGGCGTGACCGCGCGTATCGTCTGCCTCGTGGTGGGCAGGCCGTCGCGGCGCTGGCCCCTCTTCGGTCTCGCCGCCGGTGTCTCGCTAAGCGCAGTCGCCATGTACTGGGAGCGCCAGCCCCTCGGACCGCTGAGGGCACACAACGAGGAGATGCTCGCGTGCGTCGCGGACGGCGACCTCGCGGAGCCGCTTCGCGACAGCCCAGACCGAGAGAACGCTCACGAGCACATGATGGCGGGGCGGCCTCAGGCCGCCCCGCCGCTGCGTCTAGACCTTCACCCGCAGGACGTGGCCGCCACCGCCAGCGGCGCACGGCGCCGGACCGCCACCCTCCGGAGCGATGCCGCAGTTCGAGATGTAGAAGGCGCCATCGGGCCCGATAGCGACGGAGGTCGGCGCAACGAGACCGGTGACGACGGGCGTTGGCGTTCCGCCGCCGGGCGGGACGCGGAGCAGGACGCCCGGTCCGGAAAGACCGGAGGCCGTCGCGAGTTGGAGGACATAGAGGCTGCCGTCCCGTCCGAACGCGATGTCGATGACCGCGGTAAATCCTGACTGGAACACCATCGGAGTGATGCTGCCGGGAACGACCCGGTAGATGTTCGCTGTGCCGGCTGCGAACGGGAATCCGGTCAGCTCGCCGACGTACAGCCTGCCGTCCGGACCGCGCGCGACCGTCGTCGGCACGGCGTCTGTGGTGCGACCGCTAGAACGCGAAGGGAACGTCGCGAGCGTCTTGATGCGGTGACCCGGCCCGATCGCGAGAAGTGAGTTGCCGCCGGCGTCAGTCGCGATGACCGCGTTCTTGCCCCCGCCGTCCTCATCGTCGTCGTCGCCGTCCTCGTCATCGTCGCGGCCGGGCCGCGCCGGCACGAGCAGCCCGTACGGGTTGCTGTCGTGCGGACCACCGTCGGGGTTCGCCCGCGCTTCGTATGCGGCGAGGTCGACGCGATTGCGCCAGGCCCCGTTGACGTGCCCGCGGACAAGCCAGCCGAAGTCCTTCGCTATGGTGCCGCAGGCGTCCCGGTTCGCCGGATCCGTCCCGAGTCCGACGGTGACCTCAAGGCGCCCTCCGCTCATCGGGAGCACGTCGTGCGGTCCGAGCGCAAAGTCGCCCCCGGGCCCCGCGCCCGACACGAGCCCGGTGACGATGCGCTGCTGGCCACCTTGCCCGAGACGCGAGATCGAGCCGCTGCGCCCAATGAACGGCCCTCCGCCGGGGCACCTCTCCGTGCCGCCTCGACCAGCCTCCGCGACGTACAGCGCTCCATTCGCATCGAAGGCGAGCCCGCGCGGGTTGTTGAGGCCGCGCATAACGATCGTGGTCTCAGCGGCTGCCGCCTGCGTTTGGAGTGCTGGAAGCGCGAGAGCGAGTACCGCGATGAAGGTCGCGATCGAGCGTAAGGTTCTCATCGTTGCCCCCTGGTCACGAGACCGGGCGGAATACTACACCGTCGTCGCCCGCAGCCTGCTTTGATCGTCGGCTACCGGCGCAAACGCGGTGGGACTGAGCTTCGTCTCTCGGCGGTCGCCGGTTTCGTCCCGCTGGATTTGTTCCAACGGGTCCAGGCCGTGCGCGCTGCGCGAGCTCGACAACCGAAGCAGGGCGCGCGCTATCGCGTCTACCTGCTCAGCGGCGTGGCCAGGTGCGCATCGTGCGATGGACGCGTACCGCTTGCGAGAAGCAGCGGATGCGCTGTCGGCGCGCAGCGCAGCATGCCCGATGCGCTGAGCCGTCCGCGCCAGCGAACACGCTTGAGCAACAGATAGGCCGATGGCTGGGCCGGGCTCTCGTTCTTACACCTGAGCAGAAGGTTCGTTTGGCTGCGCTCGTACGAGCGAAGGCCGCGAGTCAGGCGTCACCAGCCGCGGCCGACCGCGCGACGTCCCTGCGCCAGTCCATGAAAAGGCTGACCGATGCGTACGTTTACGGCGCGATGGCGGAGGCGGACTATCGGACGGAGTTGGCAGCGCTAAAGGACGGGTCGCAAATCGCAAAACTCCTAAGAACTCGCGAATCACTTGAGCGAAGAGTCAGGGTACTCAGACGTACAACAGAGTCAGGGACGGGGGAACGACCACCCTTCCCGAAACAAGCCGCCGGGAGAAGCAGCGGCAGGATGGTATTCGCTATCTAGACTGCCGAGGCGTGGCCAACATGGCTTCGGCTTTCGTACGCGAATACCGCAACTTCATCACGCGCTTCGTCACCGGCCTCCGGCGACCCAAACGGAAGATTCTTGGCATGGAGCTGGCTGGACAGGTCGAAGCAGTCGGCGCATCCGTCACCGAGTTCAAGGTCGGTGACCACGTCTTCGGCGTCACGGGCTTCGGCGCACACGCGGAGTTCGTCTGCGTGCGGGAGAGCTCCCCGCTAGCGCACAAGCCGACCGGCATGACCGTCGAAGAGGCTGCAGCGGTCTGCGACGGAGCGAGCCTCGCACTGGCATGCCTGCGAAAGGCAGATCTTCGGAAGGGACGGAGAGTCCTCATCTACGGCGCCTCTGGATCCGTCGGAACCGCAGGGGTGCAACTAGCCAAGTACTTCGGTGCCGACGTCACTGCGGTGTGCAACAGCAAGAACCTCGAGCTGGTGAGATCGAGTTGCTGCGGCGGATGGAACGCCGAAACTGGCGGAGGTGGCGCCCGGCGGCCGGCCGGTTAGCTCAGCCGCCGGGCACGGTCGCTAGTTCCGGCCTCCGCCGTTCCCGCCGTGCTGGCCGCCGTTCTCGCCTTGCTAGTCGTCGTTCTCGCCTTGATCGTCGT
>JANNHF010000150.1:0-2316 GCA_031404235.1 Chloroflexota bacterium | reverse complement strand
GGTATCCGGCGCCCACACAGACCACCGTCCACAGCAGCCCCCCGATGACGTTGTACGACAGGAACGTGGTGGCGTTCATCTGTGCCGCGCCCGCGCCTGCACGAGATCCGCAAGGTCATCGTCGGCCAGGACTACCTGGTGAACCGGCTCCTGCTGGCGCTCCTCTGTAACGGGCACCTGCTGATCGAGGGCGTGCCCGGGCTCGCCAAGACGCTCGCGGTGAAGACGCTCTCCGACACGATCGAGGCGAGCTTCAAGCGCGTGCAGTTCACGCCGGACCTTCTACCGGCGGACCTCAACGGCACGATGGTCTACAACCCCGCCGACCAGACGTTCCGGCCGCGCCTCGGCCCGATCTTCACGGACATCCTGCTCGCCGACGAGATCAACCGCGCGCCGCCCAAGGTGCAAAGCGCGCTCCTCGAGGCGATGCAGGAGAAACAGGTGAGCATCGGCGGGACGACGCATCCGCTCGGTGAGCTGTTCATGGTGCTCGCCACGCAGAACCCCATCGAGCATGAGGGCACGTACCGGCTGCCCGAGGCGCAGGTCGACCGCTTCATGATGAAGGTCGTCATCGGCTATCCGTCCCAACAGGAAGAGCGGGAGATCATGGATCGCCAGACGGTCGGCGAAGTCCCGCAGATCCGGCGCGTGGCCACGCCCAGGGCCGTGCTCGACGCGCGCGCCGCAGTGAAGCTGGTCCACATGGAGGACTCGCTCAAGGACTACATCGTGCGGATCGTCTTCGCGACGCGCGAGCCCGAGCAGTTCGGGCTCGGTGAGCTGCGCCCGATGATCGCGTACGGCGTCTCGCCGCGCGCATCGATCTTCATCTCGCTGGCCGCGCGCGCGAACGCGTTCCTCGAGGGACGCGACTACGTGCTCCCGGATGACGTGAAGGCCGTCGCGACCGACGTCATGCGCCACCGTCTCATCGTGACCTATCAGGCCGAGGCCGAAGAGGTCACGCCCGAGTCCGTCATCGCGAAGGTGCTGGACAAGGTCCCGCTTCCCTGACCGTGGTCGCGACGGCACGCGCCCAGACCCGCGTCGGGGACGATCAGGCCCTTCCAGCGAACGTGCTCCGGCGCATCCGGCAGGTCGAGATCAAGGCGCGCATCCTCGCCGACGAGGCGCTGCTGGGGACGTACCGAAGCGTCTTCCGCGGGTCGGGCCTCGAGTTCGAAGAGGTGCGCGAGTACGAGCCCGGCGACGATGTCCGCAGCATCGATTGGAACGTGACGGCGCGGATGGGCCTGCCCTACATCAAGAAGTTCCGCGAGGACCGCGAGCTCAACATCCTCCTCGCGGTCGACGTGTCGGCCTCCTCCTGGTTCGGCTCGGTCGATCAGAGCAAGCGCGACCTCGCGGCGGAGGTCGCCGCGCTCCTGGCCATGACGGCGATGCGCAGCCACGACCGCGTCGGGCTCCTTCGCTTCGCCGCGGGCCTTCAGGAGTGGATGCCCTCGCGCCGAGGCCGCGAGCATCTGCTCCACGTGATCCGCGAGCTGCTCTTCGCGCAGCCGCGGCGCGTTCGGACCGAGATGACCCAGGCGGCTCGGTTCCTCACGAACATCACCAAGAAACGGAGCGTGGTCTTCCTGATATCCGATTTCCTGGATGTCGGGCTTGCCGACGACCCTTCAGTGCGGATGCTCGGCCGGAAGCACGATGTCATCGCGCTGGTCCTGAACGACCCGCGCGAGCTGGAGCTTCCGAATGTCGGAGTGATCGCACTCGAAGATGCCGAGACCGCACGCATCGCCTACGTCGACACGGGCGACCGACGGCTGCGTGAGGAGTACGCCACTTCGGCTCGGCGCAGGCGCACCGAGCGCCGGCAGGCCCTCGCCCGGATGAAGATCGACAGCGTCGACCTCTATACCGACCGGCCTTTCGTACCGGCGCTCATGGCGCTGTTCAACGCACGGACGCGGCGAAATTGAAAGGGTTCGTCGTCGCGCTCGCGCTCGCGTTGCCGCTCGCGCTGACGGGCGCTGCCGCCGCCGCGGTCCCGGTGAACGCGGCCGCCACGCTCGACCGAACGACGATCACGGTCGGCGAGGGGGCGTTCCTCACCGTGTACGCCGATGCCGAGGCGGGGTATCTGGTCGGCGACCCGACGATCGCGCACACCATCGGCGATCTCGAGGTGCTCGAGGTCCTTCCGTCCGGCCGCTCTACGCGTTCCGGCGGGATATCGCGCTGGACCTTCCGTTACCGGATCACCGGGTGGGTCGTCGGGGACCTCGGCCTCCCGCCGATCGCGATCCCGTACAGCGGTCCCGACGGCGCGACCGGAGTGGCGGTCAC
>JANNHF010000149.1:0-4490 GCA_031404235.1 Chloroflexota bacterium | reverse complement strand
GGCGTGGCGGCGGCGGGGCAGGAAATTGCCACCCGGCCCTTCCAGCTGGTCACCGGCCGCAAGTGGGAAGGCAGCGCCTTTGGCGGCGCCCGCGGCCGCACCGACGTGCCAGCTCCTCCGCCCTGCGCACGAGCGCGAGGGTCTCCGGCACGGTCTCGACGTTCACATTGATGGCGGCGATGCGGTCGGACACGGGAGCGAGGAAAAGCATACGTCGCATGATGTTTGCCTTAGCGCTGGGCAAGAGGGTCGAATTGTCGGGCTTAGAACAGGGGGGTCACGCGGACACCGCCACCATCTCGAGGAGGTCTTCGATGCCTTCGACGAGGATGTTGGCAAAGACTGGCGGTGCCAACCCCGGTCAGGCCGGCGATCTTTGCTCCTTCTAACCCGCCAGCCGGAGCCACCCGCGCTCGTCCTGAGCGAGCCGAGCTGTTACCACTTCCGCATGCTTGACCCCCGCGTTCTCGCGAGCCTCTCCGCGACCAGCCGCTTCGGAAGATCGAGTCGTTGTTCCCACACTTGAGCGTGGTCGCGAGGTAGAGGTCGCAACCGGCTGACTCGACCTCCGAATCGCTCGAGTCGGCTGGCGCGGCACGGTGACTCTGCCGAAAGCGGGCCTCTGGACTATCCGCGTCTACAACTTCGAACGCGGTACGCCTGGTGCCAGCACCGTTGTGCGGGTCACCGAGACGTCGACGACCTCCGACACGAACTCTGACTCCGGCAGCGCCGCTGCGGCAATGCTTCTTGGTCTCGTCCTCGGCGCGGTCGTGGGTGTACTCGTCGGGCGTCGATCGATATAGCAGGTAGCCCCTTGAGCCCGCTCGGGAGCGTGAGTCAACTGGTCTCCATGAGGGAGACCGAGTAAGGACGTTGACCTCATCGTGTCAGATCAGCAGGCGGTCCACGCGGTCACGACCGACGGCGATCGGATGCGAGTCGTTTGGAGTCAACAGGGAAGTCCGTTTGCAGGGAAGAGGACGCCGTCGGGGGCCGGCGTCTCAAGGGAGAAGCGCCGCCTGCGCGGCCGCGATGTTGGCTGGCCGCGATTCCGTTGGAATCGTGCAGCCACCTGCGACGATCCAGCGCCGGCCGCTGGTCGCCGCGAGGCCGGAAGCTACGTCCGCTCGCGCTTCGCTGGGGTCCGAAGCGAGCAGCGCGCGGTTGCTGATGCCGCCCACAGCGGCGCGCTCAGGGACGGCGGCAAGGAAAGCGCCGAGTGACGGGTTGCCCTCGAGGTGCGGGTCCCACGACACGGCCGCCACTCCTGGGTACGCGACAGCGAGATCGAGCACACGAGCGCGTGGGCCGCAGATGTGGAGGAGGTTCAGCGGCGCGCCGGCTGCCGCGTTGAGCACGCGCAGGTCGTACGGGCGGGCGAAGCGCTCGAACAAGGCATCGTCGAGCAGATCGCGTTGCGCCCAGTCCGTCGTCGCATAGAAGATTCCGTCAGCAACTTCGCAGCACGCGCGCACGACATCGCGGAATGTTTCAGCGATCGCGTCGAGAGCACCGAGCACGTCATCGGGCCGCCCGCGTAGGTCTGTGAGGACGCGCTCCCTGCCGGCGAGGCGCTCACACACGCCAAGCGGCGTGAAGACGGTCGCGAGCAGCGGTACGTCGGGGAGCCTCCGCCGCACCGCCCGCAGACCTTCGAGGAGCTCCGTGAATGCGGGCTCTCCAAGACCCTTTCGTCGGATCTGCCGCCAACCGTCAGCGGAGGTCACCGCGTACCGCTCGAGCGTGGGTGGCTCAGCGCCGCCGTAGCGGTAGCGCGTGCCCCACGGCTCGGCGTGGTAATGGGCGCGCGGGTTGTACTTCACAAGGTCGAGGCCGAAGCGCGTCGTCCATTCGACGGTCGCTGCAACGAGTGCCGCAGCGCCCTCGTTCTCGGTCGGATAGAAGTGCCGCCAGACTGAGAAGGGCGGCCGATCAAGCGAAGCACCGCGGACCGCGCCGGTCACGCGCTCGCGGGCGGTGATCGTGCTCATCGCTCGCTCCGCCACTGGCTCGGCGCACACCCCTGTCGCTCGTTCTGAGCCCACACGGTCGCCACCTCACTTCCCACCCCATTGTCCTCGACGCTCAGAGGCGATGTGCCATTCCACGATTGCCGTCGCGCTGGACTTCTGATCGGCAGCCTGGTCGTGAAGACGGCACGTCCGCGCAGCCGTGAGCCGAACGGCCCCACTAGATGGGACGTCCAGCCGATGACAGGCGCTTCGGCTCGGCGCACCCTCCTTATATGAGCCGCATCTGCGTTCGCCACGAGGAACGTGACCGCTTCCGTGTGGCGATCCGAGCGCACGAGCTGGTCGTCGACCAGCCTGTGCCCGCCAGCGGCGACGAAGGCCCCACACCGACCGAGCTCTTCGTCGCCAGCCTCGCGGCGTGCGGCGCCTTCTACGCGCGGCGCTTTCTGGCGCGACACGGGCTGGCCGAAAGTGCGCTCACCGTCACGGCCGATTTCGCGATGGCCGCCGACCACTCGCGGGTCGCCTCGATCGCGCTTCGCGTGGAGACGCCCGACGGCGTACCTCCGGAGCTGCGCGGGGCGCTCGAGCGCGTCGTCGACGCGTGTACGGTGCACAACTCGATCCGTCGGGCGCCCGCGGTCTCTCTCGAGATCGTCGCCAGGGAGCCAGCGCATGTCTGACAGGGATGTCTTCGATCCCGACGTCTTTCCCTCACGACCCGCGCGGAAGAATCACGATTTCTGTCGACACGTTCACGAGGAGGACCAATGCCATGACCACTGACATCGGCATTCGCCGCACGGTGGACCTGCCCTACGAGCAGGCAGTCGAGCAGACCACCGCCGCGCTCAAGGCCGAAGGCTTCGGCGTGCTCACCCGGATCGACATCCAGGCCACGCTGAAGGAGAAGCTCAACGCGGACTTTCGCCGCTACGTCATCCTCGGCGCTTGCAATCCAGCGCTCGCGCATCGCGCGCTCTCGGCGAACTTGGATGTGGGGCTGTTGCTGCCGTGCAACGTCACCGTCTACGAAGAGGGTGACGGCTCGGTCGTCACAGCCGTGGACCCGATGGAAATGCTCGGCAGCCTCACAGCGGACCCCGTGGCGCATGCGGTCGCGGTGGAAGCCGGGACCAAGCTTCGGCGGGTGATCGAACTGATCGGGAGATAAGAGCGCGGGGCGTGGTGATCCAGCAATCCCATGCCTGCGGCCTGTGCCCTTCTCCGGGCGGAGATTCTTCTTGGTCTAACCCGCGAGGCTCAGCCAGCCACGGTCGTTCTGAACGAGCCGGGTTGTTACCACTTCCGCGTGCTTGACCCCCGTCTTCCGCTCAGTCTGCCCGGGTAGTTCATTTCCTGTCTCGCGACGTGCTCTTACGCGGGCCGCCTGAGCAGGTGAGGCCGCCGTCTCGGACGCGCAGTCTGCGGCGGGTTCCGTTCCGCTTGCTATTCGGTCTGCCGACGCCTACGCATACGCCTGATGGGTCGCTCGTCGTGCGGCCGGGCGAGCACGGCATGGGACTTGCACCCTGCCTAGCTCACAGACACGCCGCGCTTGTGCGCGCGTGAACAGAGGGGCGGTATCCGACATGAAGAGCTCAAAGGTCCTAATTGCAATGGCGGCCGTCGCACTCATCGTCGCTATCGGTGCGACGGCGGCACGGACAGCAAGCGCAGCCGGCCCACCGACGGTCGGCCTCGGAACGGCGACCAGCTTCGCGGTCCTTGCCGGAGCCGGGATCACGAACACTGGACCGACCACGATCAACGGTGATGTCGGAACGTTTCCAACTACAACAGAGACGGGTTTCGGCTCGGTCACCCTCGCCGGGACCAATCACGCCGGTGACGCGGTCACGCAGGGAGCCAAGACCGATCTCGTCACCGCATACAACACCGCGGCCGGAAGCGGGCCGACCATCCCGGTGGTCGGCAACCTCGGGGGCCAGACCCTCGTGCCCGGTGTGTACAACTCCGCAAGCTCGCTCGGACTGACGGGAGCGCTGACGCTCTCGGGCGGGTCGACTGATGTCTGGATCTTCCAGGCCGGCTCGACGCTCACCACCGCTTCCGGAAGCAGCGTCGTCCTCATCGGTGGCGCCCAGTCCTGCAATGTCTTCTGGCAGATCGGGAGCTCCGCGACGATCGGTACGGGCTCCGCGTTCAAGGGGACGATCATCGCTCTGACATCGATCACCGTGACGACGGGCGCGACGATCGACGGCCGCGCGCTGGCCCGGAACGGCGCGGTCACCTTGGACACGAACACCATCACGAGGTCGACGTGCGCGGCCGCTCCGGCACCTTCGGCCACTCCCACAGCCTCCCCGGTCGCGGCCGCGCCTACAGTCACGCCCGCACCCGCGCCCGCCGTCGCGCCCACAGGCGCCGCGGTGCGAACGCTCCCATCGACGAGCACAGACGAGCCGCTGAGTCCACTGGTGATGCTTGCCATCGCGCTGGCCGGCATTGGGCTCCTGCTGCTCCGTAGATCGATTCGTAACTTGTAGC
>JANNHF010000148.1:0-1756 GCA_031404235.1 Chloroflexota bacterium | reverse complement strand
TCCGCGAGGGGCTGACGGTTCTCCAGTACTTCATCTCGACGCACGGCGCCCGCAAGGGTCTCGCCGACACGGCGCTGAAGACCGCGGACTCGGGCTACCTGACGCGGCGTCTCGTCGACGTGGCGCAGGACGTCATCATCCACGAGATCGATTGCGGGACGATGGACGGCATCGACGCGAAGGCGATCGTCGAGAGCGGCGAGATCATCGAGCCGCTCCGCGAGCGCATCATCGGGCGCGTCACGCTCGAGCGGATCGCCGACCCCTTCACGGGGGAGGTCATCGTCGAGCAGAACGACCAGCTGGACGAGACCACCGCCACGGCGATCCAGGAGGCGGGCATCGAGAAGGTCCGCATCCGGTCGGTCCTCACCTGCGCCGCGCGGCGCGGCTGCTGCGCGAAGTGCTACGGCCGTGACCTCGCGACCGGCAAGCTCGTCGAGCTGGGCCTCGCGGTCGGCGTCATCGCGGCGCAGTCCATCGGCGAGCCGGGCACGCAGCTCACGATGCGCACGTTCCACATCGGCGGCACGGCGTCGCGCGTCAACGAGCAGTCGTCGCTCGACGCGAAGCACGCCGGCACGGTCCGCTACCAGGGGCTGCAGGTCGTCGAGACCAAGACCCAGGGTCCGCAGACGGCGGAGTCGAAGACCGAGCTCGTGGTCATGAACCGCACCGGGTCCATCGTCATCCAGGACTCGAAGGGGCGGGACCGCGAGCGCTACCCGATCGTCTACGGCGCGCGCCTCAAGGCGCGTGACGGCGACCACGTCGAGCAGGGTACGATCCTGGTCGAGTGGGATCCCTACACGTTCTCGATCCTGACCGAGGACGCCGGCACGGTGAAGTACAAGGACCTCGTGTCCGACGTCACCTTCCACGAGGAAGTGGACGAAGTCACCGGGCTCTCGCGGAAGATCGTCGTGGACAGTCCCGACGAGAAGAAGCAGCCGACCATCGAGATCCGGGACAAGGCGAACAAGGTCGTGCGGAAGTACAACATGCCGTCCCACGCGCATTTGATGATCGAGGACGGCGACCAGGCCTACGCCGGTCAGGTCCTCGCCAAGATCCCGCGCGAGACGACCAAGACCAAGGACATCACGGGCGGCCTGCCGCGCGTGGTCGAGCTGTTCGAAGCCCGGAAGCCGCGCGAAACGGCGGTCATCTCGGAAATCGACGGCACCGTGCGCCACGGCGGCATCGTGAAGGGGCTCTGCAAGATCATCATCGTCCCCGACGAAGGGGGCGGCGAGCCGCGCGAGTACTCGCTGCCGCGCGGCGTCCACGTGAACGTGCAGGAAGGGGACCGCGTCCGCGCCGGCGAACAGCTCATGGACGGTCCGTCGAATCCGCACGACATCCTGTCGGTGCTCGGCGAGAAGGCGCTCCACAGCTATCTCGTCAACGAAATCCAGGAGGTCTACCGCCTGCAGGGGGTCAACATCAACGACAAGCACATCGAGGTCATCGTCCGGCAGATGATGCGGTGGGTGAAGATCGAGGATGTCGGCGACACCGAGTTCCTGATCGAGGAGCAGGTCGACCGCTTCCGGTTCATGGAAGAGAACGAGCGCGTCATCCAGAGTGGCGGCCGTCCGGCGCAGGGCCGGCCGTTGCTGCTCGGGATCACGAAGGCGTCGCTCTCGACCGACTCGTTCATCTCGGCGGCGTCGTTCCAGGAGACCACGCGCGTCCTCACCGAGGCGTCCATCTCCGGAAAGATCGACCATCTGCGCGGTCTCAAGGAGAACGT
>JANNHF010000147.1:0-6729 GCA_031404235.1 Chloroflexota bacterium | reverse complement strand
CGCGATAGCTCGCGATCCGCAGCGCGAGGCACTTCTTGCCGAGGAGCGCGTTGCCGCCGTAGCCGGTTCCGACCGACCAGATGGTGTTGTCCTGCGGGAAGTGCGCGATGTAGCGGCGCTCCGGATCGCAGTCGGCGACGGAGTGGAGCCCGCGGTTGAAGTCGTTGGAATCGCCGAGCCGGTCGAGCGCGACCTTGCCCATCCGGGACATGATCCGCATATTCAGCGCGACGTAGACGGAATCCGTCAGCTCGACGCCCAGCATCGCGAACGGCGAATCCGGCGATCCCATGAGGTATGGGACCACGAACATCGTTCGGCCCCTCATCGCGCCGTCGTAGATCGCCGCGAGCTTGCGGCGTGCTTCTTCGGGCTCCATCCAGTTGTTCGTCGCGCCCGCCTCGGCCTTCGTCGGTGTGCACACGAAGGTGAGCTCCTCGGTCCGCGCCACGTCGTTCGGGTTCGAGCGCGAGTAATAGGAGCGTGGGCGCTTGTCGGGATTCAGCGGGATGAGCACCCCGTCGGCGACGGCCTCCTCGGTGAGGAGCTTCGCCTCCTCGTCCGTGCCGTCGCACCAGTAGACGCGGTCGGGCTTGCACATGCGCGCCATCTCGTCCACCCAGGACAGGAGATGGGAGTTGGCGGTCGGGGCTTCCTTCGCGACGAGCATCGGGGCTCCGATTCTAGGATGCGCGGCGTGACGACATGATCCGCGAAACGATCACGGCGACTGTCGCCGTCACCGGAAGCGCCAACGAAAGCTGGACCAGCATCGGAAGGAGCGGGTCGGCGTCGTACAGGACGCCCGAGAGCAGCCCGCCGCCCCCGAAGCCCAGCGCGTAGACCAGTTGGAAGCCGGTGTACCCCAGGGCGGATCGGGCCGGCGGGAGGATGCGCTCGAGCGCCGCGGCGAGGACCGGATTCGGCGCGGTCTGCGCGCCGAGCAGGAAGGAGCCGATCGCGAGTGTGACTTCGGAACGGCCCGAGAGCGCGATCGTCCCGGCCGCCAGCGTGAGGACCGCGCCCGCGCCGATCACCGCGGGCACCGGCCCGATCCGGTCGGCGATACGTCCGCTCAGCGCCGAGAACACCGCCGAGCCGAAGGCCACGAGACCGACATAGACCCCGACGCGCTCGAGCGGCACGCCGGCGATGTCTCGCACGTAGATGGGGAACAGCGGATTGACGATCACCGCGATGAGCGCGGCGAGAGGCGTGATCACGAGGAGGGTCCAGAACGCGCGAGGCAGCGGCGGACCGGGCACGTGCGGGACGGGCGGAGTGTGCGCGAGGCGAAGCGTCATGGCCGACGAGAGTACGAACGCGACCGTCGCGAGCGCGAGGCCCCCGCGCAGCCCGACCGCCGCGCCGATCGCGCCCGCGAACGGCGAAGCGAGGATCGTGCCGAAGAAGAACGCGCCGTACACCAGCCCCATCTCCCCGGCGAGCCTCGCACGCGGCGTCGTCGCCGCGAGGTGAGCGCTCATGAGCGGGAACGCGGCGGCGCCCACCCAGTAGAGGAACGAGCCGATGAAGGCGCCGCGCCAATCGGTCAGCGGCAGGAACGCGGCCGCGCCGAGGGTGGAGCAGAGCCACACGCCGATCAGGAACGGCTTCCGACCCCAGCGGTCCGCCGCGAGGCCGATCGGGATGAACAGAAGCGCGGCGGCGATGTTGCCGGCACCGAACACGAGACCGATATCCGTCGGCGAGGCGCCGAGGTCCCTCAGGTACAGCGGTGAGAGCGTGGCGAAGAGTCCGAAGCCGATGCCCCACAGGATCTGGGCCCACGTGAGCGCGATGGCCTCTCGGCCGAGGCCTAGGACGCGCGCCCTTTCACGACGCCGGCTTTGCGTCGCTCCTCGAACTCGGCGCGCGCTCGCTGCAGGACTGCGGGATCCGTGAGCACGTCGAGCGCGGTGAGCGTGAGCGCCTTCGCCGCGATGAGCGCGTTCTCGAGCGCACCCAGTGTCACGGCGAGATCGCGGAAGGCGGTCGAGTGGCCCGGAACGGGCTCGGTCGCGATCGCGATGTACGGATGGATCGCCGGCATCACCTGCATGACGTTGCCCATATCCGTCGAGCCGACGCGCTCGTCGTCCCGCGCCTCGAATATCTGCATGCCGAGGTCTTTCATGTGCTGCGCCCAGCGTTCCGCCATCGGTGTCGAGAAGACCATGTTCTCGTAGCCCGCGTTCTCGTGGACCGTCACCTTGACCGTCGTCCCCGTCGCCGTCGCGGCGCCCTCCGCGCACGCGATGAA
The DNA here is from genome assembly GCA_031404235.1 of Chloroflexota bacterium. Lineage (GTDB taxonomy): Bacteria > Chloroflexota > Limnocylindria > P2-11E > P2-11E > CF-39. The sequence continues at coordinate 4,466 of JANNHF010000147.1, read as the reverse complement.
GCGCTTCAGCACGTCCTGCTGGTAGCGCCGGTCCAGCGCGCGCACGCTGAAGCGCCCCGCCGTACGGTCGGGGATCACGTTCGCCGCGCTCCCGCCACTCGTGATGATGCCGTGGATGCGCGCGTCAGGGCGGAGCTGCTGACGCATCGCGTTCACGTTGTTGAACAGCTGGATGAGCCCGTCGAGCGCGTTGATGCCCTGATCGGGCTGCGATGCGGCGTGGGCGGCCTTTCCGAAGTACTCGACGAGGACGCGGTTCGAGGCGAGCGAGTGGCGACCGGCGAGGCTCCGTCCGGTCGTGGGGTGGATCATCATCGCGGCGTCCACGTCGTCGAAGCCGCCGGCGCGCAGCAGCGCGACCTTGCCACCGCCGCCTTCTTCCGCCGGCGTGCCGATCGCTGCGACGGACCCATCGATCTCGCCGATGACTTCGCGGACCGCGATCGCCGCGGCCGTGCCGATCATCGCGATGAGGTTGTGTCCGCAGCCATGCCCCAGGTCGGCGAGCGCGTCGTACTCGGCGAGGATCGCGACGCGCGGTCCGCCGTTCTTACCGTGCGCGTCGCCGCGGTACGACGTCTCGACCCCGCGGTATCCGCGCTGCACTTTGAAGCCGTTCTGCTCGAGAAACGCGGCGAGGCGAGCGGCCGCCTGCCGTTCCTCGTACGCGGTCTCGGGATTCGCGTGGATCGCGCGCGAGAGTTCGAACAGCGCATCGCGCCGCTGGTCGATCGCGTGGAGTGCGCGCTTCCGCAGAGCATTGATCTCGGGCGGCACGCGCCCGATGCTATCCAGCCGGAGCGCTTGGTGCCGCCTGGTGCCCGGAGATCATCGCGAGGATGATGCCGTCGAGCGCGCGGTCCGCCTCCTCGAAGAGCGACGCGGCCTGGCCAGACTCGAGCGAGCGGCGCCGCGCGACGTGCGCGATCTCGGCCATGAAGCGAGCGCGGAAATACAGGAAGGCCTGCGTCGCCTCGCCGAGCGATAGCCCTGCACGCTTCGCCTCGACGCCGTACTCGCGTCCGAGGGACTCCGACTGTGAGAGGTACTGCTCCTGACCGGCGCGCCGCGCCGTATCCAGGTGACCGAGGAGCAGATCGCTCATGCGGACCCCGCGCTCGCGGAACCAGCGCAGCGAGCTCTCGTCGAAGCGCGTGTGCCAGTCCTGGTCGGTGACGTCGGTCCGTACGCGCTTGCGGAACTCGGCGGCGATCTTGTCGGGCGTCTCGCCCATCGCGGTGAGCGACGGACGCTTGACCGCGCGCGGCCGCGGCAGGAGCGCATCGATCGCGGATCGAAGGAAGCGGCGGTGCCCGCCCGGGGTCGTGAAGACGTCGACCTTCCCGTTATCGGCCCAGCGGCGCAGGGTGTCGGGATCCACGCCGAGTATCCGGCTGGCCTCGCCGAGCGTGAGCCAGTCGCCGCGTTTGCCGGGCGCCGTCCGAACGGGAATCCCGTAAATCTAGGCGAAACTCGGGAGGCGTACTAGCCTGTAGTGAGTCAGTTAGCGCGCTGCCGTCACCTCGAATCGTCGGCCATCCGTCTCGATGGTCACGCGGTATTGGCCCACCGGCCACTCCGCTCCCAGGTATTTCACATAGACCCCGTACACATCGACGCTGCCGGAGAACACACGCTCCGAGGGCCCCATCGTCGTGACCGTCGCCGGCGCACCCTGGTCTGAGACCGTACGCGGGGACGGCCTGCGCAAGTGCTTGGGCGAAGGTCATGCCAGTGCCCATGACTTTGAGGGCGCGCAGCAGACCTGGCAGGGTCGCGTCGTCGATCAGGAAGCGCGTCGCCTGTGCCGCGACGTAGTTCTGGTAGAGACCCTCGACACCGTCACGCCGGTTCCAATCGCCCGGTCGCTCAGTGCTGCCAGCGAGGGCAGCCGGTCGAGATGCGCGCCCGACGCGGCGACGACGCGAGCTTCCGTGCGCACCCAGGCCGACCCGGATTCCTCCACGAACGCCCAGCCTTCGTTGAGCCACGTCGGGACCGCGTCGATGTTGGCCGCGCCCACGAGATGACGAAGGAACCGGTGCACGAGCTCGTGCCGCACGACGGGCGCCGTGTCCATCAGTCGCGCCTGTGACTGGTCGATCGCGATCACGTCGGCGAGATCGAGATACACCGCTTCGCTCTCTCGCACGAGGGGCCCGGACGAGAAGCCGCGGCCGAGCCACGCGACCGCCGACCCGAGCTTCTCGGTGGACCCGAGGTAATACACGCGGAACCGACGATCGCTCACGATCTGCAGGTCGCGAGACACGCGATCCGTCTCTCGTTCGACCTCCTCGCGGGCGCGCTCCGGCCCTCCGTTCGCGCTCATGTCCACGTCAACATCGGCGACGCGGCCGCACGACACCTCGAAACGTATGCCCTGGATCTCGGCTGACTCCGGGCACGTGACGGTCACGGCGATCTGCGCGGATGCGGGCCCGAGTCGCGCGGTCAGGGTGCCAGCGCCGGTGACGTCGCCGGCGTGAAAGCCTCCGCGTTCGTCCATCTTGCCCAGCCAGCTCGGATCGACCGACCACGTCAGCGCGGCGCGGAACGGGAGACCGACCGGCGACCGTGGGTCAAAGGTCCGGATCTCTCCGGGCTCGAGCGACAGAGTCTCTTCCTGGAGTGTGACCGTCGCGCGCGTGACCTCGAGCACGGCGACGACCCCGGCGACGAGCACGAACGCGCACACGAGGAGACCGAGCGCGCGACGCCGAACGAGACCGCGCCCGCTGGACCGGGCGTCATCCTCTTTCACCGGCTAGTCATAGCACCGCCGGCCGTGGTCTCGCGCGAGATGTCGTCCGCGGGTGCTTCGCGCACCGCGTATTCGCGTAACGGCGTGAACGACGCGAGCGCGGCGCTCGCGATGGCGAGACCGCCGGCGACGGCGAACGCCACGGCGCTCGAGGCCACCACGACGATCGCCGAGAGCACCGCCGGCGACGCACTGTTGGAGATGAGCACGACGGTGCGGAACGCGCCGTTCGCTCGGCCGCGCATGTTGGCAGGCACGTCGCGTTGCCGCGGGATGAAGGCGTAGATGATGAAGGCCTGCCAGGCGATCTCGCGGCCCGTGAAGCAGAGCATGATCAGGCGCCAATCGTTGGTGAACGCGGCGGCAAGAGCCGCGAAACCTGACGCGAGGATGACCGCGATCATGCTTTGCCCCATCGGCCGGTCGCGCGCAAGGCGAGGTGCGAGCAGCGAGCCGATGATGGTGAGCCCACCGCTGGCGGAGAGCGCCAGTCCGATCGCCACCTCGTCGAGGTGGTGCTCCTCACGCAGCACATACAGGATGAGCACTCGCAGGCCGACGCCGCCAAGGTTCGCGATGGACATCGCGACGAGCAGCCAACGCAGGACCTTCAGTCGCCACACGAAGGCGAAGCCATCGCCGATCTCGTGGATGACGTTCCGCACAGTCAGCGGAGCGAGCTGCGCGGCCGAGATCTCGAGGATCGGCGGCATCCTGTAGAACACCAGGAGGGTCGGCAGGAAGGCGAGAGCCGCGATCCACATCGCGCTCACGCCGCCGATCGACGCGATCGCGAGCCCGCCCAGGGTCGGCCCGACGATCCGGGCGGCGCGGTCGGCCGCGAGGAAGATCGCATTCGCCTCGGTCAGCTCGCGCTCCTCGACAAGCGACGGAACGACGCTGAAGTCGGTCGTCACGCCCCACAGCACCTCGACGGTGCCGAGCAGGAAGCCGATGATGTACAGGAGCTCGATCGAGAACACGCCGCCGATGGCGGACAGGGGGATGGTGACGGTAAGCGCGATCCCGGCGATGTCGCACGCGATCAGGAGCCGACGCTTGTCCACTCGGTCGATGAGTGCCCCGGCGGGCGCGCCGAAGAGGATGTACGGGACCGACTGGACGACGCGCAGCGTGGCGGCTGCCGCGATGGAGTGGGTGAGGTCCAGGACCAGGAGCGGCAGGGCCAGCCGCGCCACCTCGTCTGCGACCGAGCCGAGGCCGACCGCCGCCGTGAAGGCCGCGAACCACTTATGACGGAGCGGCCCTTTCCGCATGGGACGGGGAGCATAAAAGCGAGCGCGCGGTCCGGCACGGCGCTTGCGAGAGTCTTTGGCGACCTAGCGACAGGACCCTAGCGAGAGGAGGTTCCAATGGGCCAAGTCAACGTGAATCCAGGCGGATCGTCGGACAGCGGGTTCGGCGCGGGAATGATCATCGGCATCATCCTGCTGATCCTTATCGTCCTCGTTCTCATCTTCTACGCATGGCCGCAGATCTCGGGCGGCGGCGGCACGACGCCGCGGTCGCTCATCGACACACTCAGCACCGCCGTCCTCGCCTAAGACTGCCGCGGGGGGGGCGGGGGGCCCCCCGGCCCCCCCCGCGTGGTGGAAGGGGGGAAGGCGGGGGGTGTAAATGGGGGCCACAACAAACACCCCCCCCAAAGGCCCCGGGGGGAGGGCCCGCGGGGGGGGGCGGC
>JANNHF010000146.1:0-2520 GCA_031404235.1 Chloroflexota bacterium | reverse complement strand
GGCCACGCCGAACGCATGGATGTCGCCCTCAACGGACATGCCAAGCGATCCGTCGCACGCATCCGTGCCGGTGCGGTTGAAGACGAGTACCGCATCGTAGTTGCCGGCGGCGATCACGTTGGCGACCTTCTCGGTGAAGGTGCACAGGCCACGCTCCACGACAGCGATGCTGGTCCCGGCGGCGGGGCCGACCGGGACGGCTGGGTCACCGATGCACGCGCGGCCCACGAAGACGGAGGTGCCCACGAGCGTCTGGCCCGCGGTGAGCTGCCTCGTGCCGCTGCCCTGGCTCGCGGTGATCGGCGTTCCGTCGGTGACGTTGAGAGCGATGAGCGAGTACGGGCTGAAGTCTTCGTCGGCGCCGATCACGTACATGTTGTCGCGCGTGAACTCGGCCTGGTGGCCGTTGCCCTCCGGCGCCACGGTGAAGTCGCTCTCGGCCGCCTCGGGGTCGGGGTTGGTGAAGTCCGTGTCACCGAGGTACTTGAGGTCGAGCGGATCCGTGACGTCGATCGCCACGTACCCGGCGTCCCAGTACGAGAGCAGCATCACCTGCTTGCCGTCGATCTTCTTCACCACCATGTCGTGGAGGAAGACCTCGACGAGGTTCGCGGGCGCGGCCTGCAGGATCTGCGGGAACAGCTGGTCCAGGTCGTACTCGACGAGCAGCGAGGGCTTTTTCGGGTCGGTGATGTCGATGATGTCGACGTCGACGCCCTCCTCGTTGTCGACGATCACCGCGTACGCCTTGTCGCCGGCGTCCCAGGCGAAGACGCTGTGGATCTCGTGCGCGTCCTTCTTGCCGGCGCCGGGAACGGTCGAGTCGCCGACCCCTTCGGCCAGCGGCGTCGGGCTCGACGGCCTCGTGATGTCGTAGATGTTCATCCCGCCGAAGCCGGCGGGCTCTTTGCACTTCTCGTTGTTGGTGACGAGAATGTCACCGTTGAAGGCAGGCGTGTCGATGTGGAGCGCCTGCACGCCCTCGCCCGGGTAGCTGCCCTCCTTGGAGCCGATGAAGGCTCTTCCTTCGGCTTCTCCGGGTTCCGGATGTCGACCACGTGGACGCCGTTGTACTTGCAGGTCACGACGCCCCACGCGGCGAGGTACGCGTGGCCGTTGAAGACGCCGACGTCGGCGATCTTCTCCGGGACGACGTTCTTGAGCTTGAGCTTACTGATGAGGGCGACGTTGCTGATTTTGCCCTCGGGATGCAGATGCCCTGCGGTGTCGCCGTGCTGGTGGGCGTCGCGGGCGCCGTCCTCAACGGTGACGCCCCCGTCGGGCGTTCCCGGATCGGCGATCGCGATACCGGCAGAAGCGAGCAGACCCGCGATCGCGATGGCGAAGGCTCTCAGAGCTCGTGATGCGCGCATACGTTCTCCCCTGACATCAACCGACACGGCCCGGTAGAGGCTCGCAGGTTGGCGTCTGCCAGTGTATGGAGTGACCGGAAGCGAAGCCGGCTGGCGTCCGAGCGGCGACTCGACTGCTTCACGCGTTCCGCGGAATGACCGCGGCGATCATGGCCTCGGCGTCGGCGTTACCAGCGGGGCCCGAGTTGGAGTCGCCAGCGGTCGAGGAGTCGCGACCGGTGGCAGGGTCGGGCGCACGGTCGCGCGGACCGTTGGACGCACCGTTGGTCGGACCGTTGGGCGTACCGTCGGGCGGACCGTCGCCACGGGGCGCCGCGTCGTCACGGGCCGCGGCGTCGCCGTCGGCGCGGGCAGACCCGGGACGACGCGAGCGTCGCCCGCGCTCGAGAGCCCCGAGAGCCGGATCGGCTGATAGCGCTCGTCGTAGACGATGACGCGGTGGACGACGCGCGGCGGCGTCTCCTCGTAGACCCATGCGAGCGTGTGCTCGGGATTCGCCCAGGCTTCGAAGATCCGGATGTGTCCGCGGCGCTGCGGATCGCGACCGATCGTGAGGTTCATCGCATCGCCCGGGCGCAGGTCGTTCTTCGCGATGGGGAACGAGATCTGCCAGATCGAGTCGGTCGAGAAGCGACTGGCGCTCCACGCCCAGCTCACGTACGCGGAGCAGTCCATGCCCGCTGTCGTCGAGTTGCCGCCCCACACGTAGCGAAGGCCGAGCAACGACCCGGCGCGCGAGAGGATGTGTTGGCGGATCAGCGCGGTCTGATCGGGTGCGGGCTCGACGGCGACCGGTACGGGCGGCGGTGGCGGCGGCGCGGCCGGAGCGTTCGCGGCGAGTGGATCGGCGCGCACCGAGGCGACCGTCGACATGATCTTGCTCTGGAGCGCGTCCCAGTCGGACTCGGCTGCGGCCGCGCGGATCACGACGACACGGTCACCAGGACGCGAGAAGAAGTAGCGGCTGAAGACATGGACCCCTTCGTACACGGCATCCTCGTCGAGCGTCGAGAACCCCGGCGCCGCGCCCATCTCGCGATCGCCGCGGATCTTCCCGTCCAGGCCAACGAGCCCGCCGTCGACGCGCGCGAGGCCGACGCTGATCACCGCGCCGGCATCGGCGAGGAGACCGCTGGTGATCGGGATC
>JANNHF010000145.1:0-1879 GCA_031404235.1 Chloroflexota bacterium | reverse complement strand
GGCTCGGCGCCGATCTGGCGGATCTCGACGGACGCGGCGCGTAGGTTCGCCTGCGCGGCGAGGACCGTACAGAAGGCCTCGTTCGCGACGGATGCCGGCTTGAGGATGTGAGTCGAAGGCGTGGTCCCGCGCGGCAGCCCGATCCGCGTCCCGTCAATGACGACGGCCATCTTGTCCTGCACGCCAGCGAGGCTGATCCGAATGCCGGCGGCCGGCTCGTCCGCCAGCGGCCGGGTTCCGAGATCGGCGACGCGCTGCGCGAGCTCCGCATCGCTCAGCCACTGGATCCCTTCCTTGCGTTCGGCCTCCAGGTCGGTCCCGTCCTCGACGATCGAGAGCGCGCCGGCGCTGTCGCGTCCGATCGCGCGAAGGAATCCGAACACGTCGGAGACGTTCAGGCGGAACCGTCGCGCAAGACGCTCCCGGACGAGGCCCTCGGGGAGGAGCCCGGCAAAGAACGGCAGCAGCTCCGCCTCCGCGTACGGTGCCGCACGCACCGGCAGCGACACACTCAAGAGCGCCAAACCGTTCGAGCGCGCGACCACCTCAGGGCGGAATCGAAGCTCGAGGCGTCCACCGTCGCGCTCCAGGTCCGCGACGGTGGTGCCGTCGCGAACGACCCAGAGACGCTCAGCCATGTGACGGAGTGCCCTGGCCGTCCATGGAGCGCGACTGGACGACCAGATCCAGCGAAAGGATGTGCAGGAGCTTCAGCGCGTTGTCGAGCGCTACCGTGCCGCGACCTTCCTCGAGCTTTTGGACCACGCCCCGTGAGACGTTCGCGTGCTGGGCGAGCTCGATCTGGCCAGTAATCCCTAGATGCACATGATAATGAGCAACAGCGCCTGGGAACCAAGATGCTCGTGATGATGAGCACTCGGCATCACGCGCCGCGTGACGGTTCAACCGTGACGACCTCGATCAGGCCGACGAGTTCGCCGAAGTCTTCCGGATTACACGTGTACAGCGGCAGGTCGGACGCGAGAGCGGTGGCCGCGATCAGCAGGTCGAGGGCCCGCCTACCCCGGGCCTTGCGTCCCGCGGCCGCAACCGCGGCGTAGATGCGGCCGTAGGCGCGGGCGACCGTTCCATCCAGGGGTAGAGGGTCAAATGTGGCCTCGGCCCGTTGCAGCCTGTCCTGGCGCTTGGCGCGCTCCGCAGGGTCGGAGGTGGCATGCGGTCCAGCTGCGAGCTCGGCCAGCGTCACCGCCGATACCGCGAGCTCGACAGGTAGGTCCACCGGGTCGATCCGTTCCAGTTCGATGACCACTGACGTATCGAGGATCCCGCGAGGGTGGCGCTGTTCACGCACGTGGGGCCGCATCCTGGTCGAGTACAGCGTCGACGTCGGCACGGAAGCGCTTAGGTTCGACCGCTGGTGCTCCGGCAAAGACGGCGATGGCGGCTTCGGCGGCGACGAACTGCCTCTGTCGGAGCGGCGTGAGCTCGCCGACCGGCACGCCGTTGCGCGTCACGACGAACGCCTCCCCGCGGTCGAGCGCACGCATGATCTCGCCACTCTCGTTGCGGAGCTCTCGTTGAGTGATCTCACGTGGCACGCGGGGGCAGTGTAGCACCCGTGCTACTTCAAAGAGGCCAGATTGACCAGACTGGCCAGTAGGCGTACATTGGTCGGCATGAAGAAGAACCCGGCGATCCGGACGGTGGCTTTCGCGGAGGCGAAGGAGAACTTCTCCGGGTTCATCTCCAGCGTCGTCCGCGAGCACCTGCCGCAGATCGTCGAACGGAGCCGCGGCCAGGAGGCCGCGCTCGTCCTGCCCCTTGCTGACATGCTACCGGCGCTCGCCGCCTGCCGATTCGACGCGAAGCTGAGCCTCGGCGAGTCTGTGATCGCCACGCTGCCGCAGTTCGGACTCGT
>JANNHF010000144.1:0-12005 GCA_031404235.1 Chloroflexota bacterium | reverse complement strand
GCGGACTCGGCCTCGACCTCGGCGATGAGATCGTGACTGGGCTCGGTCTCCTCCTCGACAGGTACTGCTGCCTCGACCGCCTCGGCCACCGGCTCCGGCTCCGGCTCCGGCTCGAGCTCGGCCCGGACCTCTGACTCGCTGCGGATGTCGATGCGCCAGCCCGTGAGCTTCGCGGCGAGCCGCGCGTTCTGGCCTTCTTTGCCGATCGCGAGGGAGAGCTGCCGGTCGGGAACGACGACGTACGCGGTCTTGTCATCGATGACGATGTCGACGCGCACGACGTGAGCCGGCTCGAGGGCGTTGGCGACGTACTGCTCGGGCTTCTCGTTCCATTCGATGATGTCGATCTTCTCGCCGCCGAGCTCGTTCACGATGGCCTGCACGCGCAGTCCGCGCTGACCGATGCACGCGCCGCGTGCGTCGATCCCGGGCTGACGTGCGCGGACAGCGATCTTCGTGCGCGATCCGGCCTCGCGGGCGATGCCGACGATCTCCACCTGGCCGTGGTAGATCTCCGGCACCTCGAGCTCGAACAGCCGCTTCACGAGATTCTTGTGCGAGCGGCTGACCATGATCTGTGGGCCGCGCAGCGTCCGCCGGACCTCGACGACCACGACCTTACGGTGCTGGCCGATGAAGTAGCGCTCGTGCGGCGCCTGGTCGGCGCGCGGCAGGATCGCTTCGGCTTTGCCGAGCTCCATGATCGCGGAGCCGGCTTCGAAGCGACTGATCTGGCCGTTGATGATGTCGCCCTCGCGATCGGCGTACTCGGCGAAGACCTGCTCGCGCTCGGCCTCACGCAGCGACTGCTGGATCACCTGCTTGGCGGTCTGCGCACCGATGCGACCGAGCGCCGCGGCGGACTCCTCCAGCGGCATGATGTCGCCGAGCTGAACGTCGGGCTTGATCCGCCTGGCGGCGTCCAAAAGGATCTGGAGCTTGGGGTCTTCGACCTTCTCGGTGACGGTCTTGAGCAGGAAGACCTTGAACGCGCCGGTCGTGATGTCGACCTTGACGTCGATGTTCTCTTCGGCGCCGTAGGCGCGCTTGAGGGCCCGGGCGATGATGTCGCCGACGACCTCTTTGGGGAGCCCCTTCTCGGCGGAGAGCTGTGCAAGACCGGTCACGAGTTCTCGGTTCATCGCCGGCGCTCCCCCTCATCTTCAATTAGCCGTCGGCCCCGGCTTCGCGGAGACATCAGCCGCAACCGTCTTGGGCGTTAAAAAAAGTGGGGTCGACCCACTTTCAGCGGCGCCCGCGGCTCCCGGGCATCAACCGGCAGCCGTCGACCGAGTGTATCAAAGGGGAGCAACCTCGGGGCTTTGGCCGCCGCCCGCTCTTTAGGTGAGGTTGTTCCCGATCATCGAGAACTGATTCGCCAGCTGGTCTCTGAGAAAGATCATCGCGATGATGACCGTGATCGCGATAACCGCGATGATGAGTGCGTATTCCACTAAGCCTTGCCCTGACTCGTCTATCCAAAATCGACCCATTCCCACTCCTTACAGGCGGGTCGGCGGCCACCGATAGCCTGCCATGCCGCACGAGCGCGTGCTAGTACGAATCCGTATGTGTCGAGTCCACCGTCACCGTCCTGTCACCCCGACCCGCCCGGCGGCGCGCAGAGCGGCCGTTACGCGCTCCTCCGTGGTGGCCGAGCCGGCCGGCGGGGCCCCTCGCAGGGCGGAAATCGCCTCCCCGGCGGTATAGCCGAGGGCCTGCAGGGCCGCAGCGGCCTCGTCCTCGGTCAGTAGACCTGTCGGCTCCCGCTGGAGACCAGTCCGGCCGATCCGGCCCTTCAGATCGACGATGAGTCGTTCCGCCGTCTTCTTGCCTACTCCCGGCGCGCGCGCCAATGCCGCGGCGTCGCCCGCTGCGATCGCTGCCGCGAGTGCCGATGGAGTCGACACGGACAGCAGCGAAAGGCCCGCCTTGGGTCCAACGCCGGAGACCGTGATCAGTAGCTCGAACAGTGCGAGCTCCTCGCGACTCTCGAATCCGAACAGCTGCTGGGCGTCGTCGCGCACGACATGGTGTGTGTGCAGCGCGACAGTGTCACCCGATGTGTGCCGCGGTACGAACACCTTGTAGCCGACGCCGCGCACATCGACGACGACGTGATCCGTGCCGCGCGCGACGATCTCGCCGCTGACGTACGCGATCACGACGATTGGCCAGCGAGGCCGCGGGTCCTGCCGCGGTCTCGGGGGCCGCGTGCTCGCGAGTTGGCCTCCCCGCCTACACCGCTCGCTCGCCGGACCTCTGCCGGCGGGGCCCCTCCACTCTCGCTTGCCCGCAACCCCACTCGCCGCGTCACCCGCGTCCTCGCTCTCCTCTCGCTCACGTCGCGCTCGCCACAGCGGCGGTGAACTTCACGCGCTGTGCGTGCGTGAGCGCGATGGCGATGGCGTCGGCGACGTTGTCCTGGGTGATCGGCTCCGCGAGATCCAAGAGATGCACCAGCATGCGCTGCACCGCGCGTTTGTCCGCGCCGCCGCTTCCGGTGACGGATTGCTTCACTTCCTGAGGTGTGTACTCCGCGATCGCGAGACCCGCACGTGCGCCACAGACGAGCGCCACGCCACGGGCCTCGGCCACGGCCATCGCCGTTCTCACGTTCTTGTTGAAGTAGAGGCGTTCGAGCGCCAGGAACTGTGGCGCGTGTGTCGCGATCAGGGCGTCCAGGGCATCGGCGATCGCCATCAGCTTCTCTCCCGCGCTGCCGTACTTCGGGGTCGGCACAAGTCCATAGGCCACGAGCTGCGGCGGGTCCGTGCTGAGGTGCAGGAGCGCGTATCCCATTCCCGTCGTGCCCGGATCGATGCCGAGCACGGTGCTCTGGCTAGGCGTGCTGCAGGACCTCGTCCGGTACGTCGAAGTTCGCGTGCACCTTTTGGACGTCGTCGAGCTCTTCGAGCTCCTCGACGAGACGGAGGACCTTCCGCGCGTGGTCACCCTCGACACGGACGGTGGTCGTCGGTCGCATCGAGATCTCGGCCGAGGCGACGGTGATACCGGCCTTCTCGAGCGCGGTCTTGACCTTCTCGAACGACCCCGGCGTCGTGTACGCGGTGACCAGGCTGCCATCGGTCTCGACGTCCTCTGCGCCCGAGTCGATCGCGACGAGCGAGACGTCGTCGGCAGAGCGCTTGCCGGCGTCGATCTCGATGATGCCCTTCTGCTCGAAGAGCCACTGCACCGAGCCGGACTCCCCGAGCTTGCCGCCGTTCTTCGTGAACGCGGCACGTACTTCCGAGGCGGTGCGATTACGGTTGTCAGTGGCCGCTTCGACCATCACCGACACGCCGCCGGTCGCGTAGCCCTCGTAGACGATGCTCTCGAGCGCGGCGCCGTCGCCGCCGCCCGTGGCGCGGTCGATCGCCCGCTGGATGTTGACGTGCGGCATGTTCACGGTGCGGGCGCGGTCGAGGGCCAGCCGGAGCCGGAAATTCGCCTCCGGATCGGGGCCACCTTCGCGAGCCGCGAGCATGATCTCGCGTGTCATCTTGGTGAAAACGACCCCGCGCTTGACGTCGGCTGCGCCCTTCTGGCGCTTGATCTGACTCCACTTGGAATGTCCGGACATGGCGCGAATACTATCAACGCACACGCACTGGGGAGAGCGACATTGGCCCTCATACAGCCCGGGAACATCCGCAACGTGGCGGTCGTGGGGCATGGCGGATCGGGGAAAACGACGCTCGTCGAGAGCCTGCTCCATGCCGTCGGCGCCACGAATCGCCTCGGCAAGGTCGACGACGCGACCAGCATCCTCGACACCGACCCTGAAGAGCAGAAGCGCCGGATCACGATCAATATCGCGATCGCCTCATTCACTCACGACGGCACGAAGATCAACCTCCTCGACACACCCGGCTTCCTCGATTTCGCCGGTGACCAGCACGCCGCGCTGCGCGTCGCCGAAGCCGCCCTCGTCGTAGTCGACGCGTCCGCCGGGGTGCAGGTCGGTACGCAGCTGGTCTGGTCAGAGCTCGATGACCACAAGACGCCCCGCGTCGTCGTCATCAGCCGTCTCGACCGCGAGAACGCCGATTTCGAGCGCGTCCTGGGACAGCTGCGGGAGGCGTATGGCATCCGCGTGGTCCCCCTCCACGTCCCGGTCGGCGAGCACCAGGACCTCTCCGCGACGATCGACCTTCTCCATGGTCAGTTGCTGAAGGGGCCGAAGGAGCCGATCGCCGAGATCGACAAGACGCAAGCCGAGCAGATCGGTCAGTTCCGCCAGCAGCTGGTCGAGGCGATCGTCGAGACCAACGAAGACCTGCTGACCCGTTACCTCGACGGCAAAGAGATGTCGTACGAGGAGCTGCGCGACGCGCTTCACGCCGCCGTGCGCGAAGGCAAAGTCATTCCAGTGGTCGCGACGTCAGCCTTGAAGAACGTCGGATATAGCGCGCTCCTGAACACGATCCGCGAGATGCTTCCCTCGCCTGCCGAAGACACGTCGGTCATCGGCAGGTCGCCCGCGGGCGAAGAGACCGCGCGCAGGACCGATCCGACGGAAAAGTTCTCCGCGTTCGTGTTCAAGACACTTGCGGACCCGTTCGTCGGAAAGCTGAGCTACGTCCGCGTCTACTCGGGCACGCTGCATCACAACTCGCAGGTGTTCGACGCGACGAAGGGCGAGACGGAGCGTGTTGGGCAGATCTTCTTCCTTCGTGGGAAGGAGCAGGAGATCGCCGCCGAGGTCGGCGCCGGCGACATCTGCGCCATCCCAAAGCTGACCGCCACGTCCACCAACGCGACGCTGACCGACAAGGACGCTCCGATCCTCTACGACCCGATCGCGTTCCCTCCGCCCTCGTTCTCCGTCGCGATCGATCCGGCGAGCAAGGCTGACCTCGACAAGATGTCGACGGCGCTGCACAAGCTCATCGATGAGGACCCGTCGCTGCACGTGCGCCGCGACGACGCGACGCACGAGACGATCCTGTCGGCCGTCGGCGAGTCAGGCATCGACGTGGCCGTGCACCGGCTGAAGGAGAAGTTCGGCGTGCAGGTCGAGATGCGCACGCCACGCGTGCCGTACCGGGAATCCATCCGCTCGAAGGCGCAGGCGCAGGGCCGCTACAAGCGCCAGACCGGCGGACACGGCCAGTTCGGCGACGCGTGGCTCGAGGTCGAGCCGCTGCACCCTGGTTCCGGCGTGGTCTTCGAGACGCGCATCGTCGGCGGCTCCGTCCCGCGGAACTTCTGGCCGGCCGTGGAAAAGGGCATCCGCGAGCAGGCGCTGAAGGGTGTGATCGCCGGCTATCCCCTCTCGGACTTCAAAGCGGTGCTATTCGACGGCTCGTTCCATCAGGTGGACTCCAGCGAGATGTCGTTCAAGATCGCGGGATCGCTCGCGCTGCAGGCTTGTGTGAAGGATGCGCAGCCCTACCTGCTCGAGCCGATCATGGATGTCGAGGTCGTCGTCCCCGAGGAGCAGATGGGCGACGTGCTCGCGGACCTCAACAGCCGCCGCGGCCGCGTCCTCGGCATGGACGGCGCGGGGGCTGGACATCAGAGCATCAAGGCGCATGTGCCGCTGGCGGAGATCTTCCGCTATTCGACCGACCTCAGGTCGATGACCGGCGGGCGCGGCACCTTCACCTCGACGTTGCTCGGGTACGAGCAGTGCCCCTCACATATCGCCGAGAAGGTCATCGCGGCGCACGACGGAAAGGTCGAGGAAGGGGCGGCCGCTCGCTAACGCCCCGCAAGCCACGAGGGGCGCTGCGCTTGGTGGCTCACGTGATGTCCGAGACGATCCTGCGCGAGAAGTAGGACAAGAGCCACTCGACGAGAAGCGTGCCGCGGTTGCGGGCGCCGACGAGCTGCATGAGGTAGTTCGTCCGCCACACCGTCCAGGCGGGCAGGCCGGACAACACGATGTGGAGCGGACGTGCGAACTCCGCCGCCGCGCTGGTGCGGCCCAGAGCCACGAGGTCGCCCTTCCGCTTGTGGATGTACGGCTGCGGCAGTTCGCCACGGACGAGCCGCGCGATGTTCGTTGCCGCAGCAGGCGCCTGGAGCACCGCGACCTGGGCGAGCATCGGGAGCGGTCTGCCCTCCTGCTCGAAGTGCGCGGCATCGCCGAGCGCGAGAACGTCGTCGCGCCCACCGGCACGGAACGAGGCATCCACGACGAGCCGGCCGTCCTTCGCGTGCGGCAGGCCCAGCGCGGCGACGAGAGGATTCGTCTTCACCCCGCCGGCCCAGATGACGGTGTTGGCCGTCAGGGTCGTGCCGTCCTTCGTGCGGAGCGAGCGCTCCCCCACCTCGGAGACAAGCGTCCTCAGCATGATCCGCACGCCTAGCTGCTCGAGCCGACGCTGCGCGATCACCGAGAGGCGCTCGTCCATCGCCGGCACGACGCGGTCGGCGCCGTCGATGAGGGTGATCGAGGGTTCGTGCCGCACGTCGATGCTCGGGTAGATGCCGTGGAGTGTGTGATCGATCAGATCGCGCATCGAGGCCGCGAGCTCGACGCCGACCGGACCCGCGCCGACGATCGCGAACGAGAGGAGCTCGCGCCGTCGCGCGGCGTCTCCGATCAGGGCGGCGTCCTCGAACGTCGAGAGGATGCGGTGACGCACCGCTCGGCCGTCCTCGAGCCACTTCATGACAAGGGCGTGCTCCTTGACCCCCGGGATCCCGAAGTCGTTGGTCACGCTGCCCGGCGCGATGACGACATGGTCGTACGCGATCTCGCCGTCCTCCGTCACCACGACTCGTCGCTCAAGGTCGATGGCCAACGCCTCGGTCCGCAGGAAGCGGAAGCCGGCCCTCGCGAGCGGCACCCGCAGCGGATACGCGACGGCGTGAGGCGGGAGCTCACCGGTCGCCACCTGATAAAGCAGCGGCGTGAAGAGCGAGAAGTTGGAGCGGTCGACGAGCGTCACCTCCGACTCACCGCGCCGAAGGCGCTTCTCGAGATGTCGGACGAGATGCAGCCCGCCGAAGCCGCCGCCAACGATGACGACCCGCTTCGTCACTCGCGCGGCCGGAGTCGCGGGCGAAACAGTTCGGCAACCTGAGCGACCGTCATGCCTCCGGATATGTCGATCATGAGGTGAAACTTCTCGTCGTCACTCATTTCCAGGCGAAAGCCGTTCACCTCCAGAAACGTGAGCGTGACAACGAGCGCGAGGCGCTTGTTGCCGTCGATGAGTGCCTGATTCTCCGCGATTCCCCAGATGAGGGTCGCGGCCTGTTCGGCAAGGTCGGCGTCGGCGTACTGGGCCGCGTGTGCGGGGCGCGCCAGGGCGGAGTCGAGAAGACCGACGTCCCGCACTTCCGCGTCGACCTCCTCATAAGTGAGACCCTTGATCTCCGCGTAGAGAACAAGGGCCTCAGCAAGCGAGACGTACGCGATGTCGTTAGCGTCGGCCAGTGCCCGCTCCCCGATCGTCTCTTGCCAGGCGATCGAGAACACTTCGGTTCTGTGCAATGACCTTTCGCCCCGCCTCGATCACCTTCGGGCGGATCTCAACGGGAGTCAACACGACGACACCGCCGCGGACGGTCGGCTGCACAAGATCACCCTCGTGCAGATTTGCCGCGCCGAGCGTGTCTTGATCGAGTGTCACGGCCAGGCTGTTGCCTTGCCGGCGAATCTTCACGGCTGGCATCTGCGACCTCCTCCTTTTTTACCGTATGCACCGTAATGACGGTACTCACAGAGTAGACGAGGCGTCAACCCTGCCTTATTCGCTCTCGTGTTCGAGCTCGCGCGCCCGCACCTGGACGAGCGCGGCGAGAAGCGCGCCCACCGCGAAAACCAGCCCGATCGCAAGCGCGACGATGCTACTGAACGCCTTTAGCGCGATTAGAGCGAGGGCGAGGACGGTCGCGGCGGTGGCGAGCGTAGCCAGCGAACGCGCGGCGCCGCCGCCGCGCCAGGACGCGAGCGCGTACCCGAGATTCACGGCGACCATCAAGGTCCATTCCGCGTAGCTGCGTAGCGGCTCCTGCGGTGTCGACGTTGCGACGATGGCCGACGCGATGACGACCACCTGAGCGAACAGGAGAGGCCGGGGTTGATAGGCGGAGCGCCTGTCGCGTCCGGCGAACACTGTGGCCACGAGGACAAGCGCCGCGAGATCGACGACGATCCAGGTGACCGCGAAGGGACTCATGACGGCGTGCTCGCGGACCGTTCCCCCTCGACCCGCGTCAGCTCCTCGAGATACGCGCGCGTGATCGGGTCCTCGGCGTCGAGCGTGCGCGCATGCTCGAGCCGCTCGCGGGCCGCTCCAAGCTCACCGGCGCGCATCTGAGCGAAGCCGGCGTCCGCGAGGTACGCGGCTTCATCCGGCCGGAGCGCCGCAGCCCGCTCGAGTGCCCCAACCGCCTGCTCGACGTCGTTCGCCATGAGGAGCGCGACGCCCAGCTCGTGCAGCGCGTCGGGGTGCTCGGGCCAGATCTCCAGGACACGAGCGAATGACGCGACCGCGGCGCCGGCATCGCCGAGGTGCCGGGCGAGGAGGCCGAGACCGAAGTGTGCCTCCCACAGGTCGGGCTCCACTGCGATCGCGGCCTCGAAGGCGGACTTCGCCTCATCGAATCGTGTGGCATCCCCCTCGATGGCTCCCTTTCCCGCGGTCTCCAGCGCTCGCTCGAGGTCGGCGTTGCGTATGCCGAAGCGAAGTCGGAGTGCCTGTCCCGCCACCTCGCCGGTCTTCTCGAGCTCGAGTAGCGCGTCGAGCTCGCGCCCCGCTCGGTCTTTGTCTCCGGTCTCGTATACGGCGCGCGCGAGGTTGAGCCGGACGATCGCGGGACCGCGCGCGACGATGGCCGCTTCGTAACGCGGGATCGCCGCGGCGCTGTCGCCGCGAGCGTGCAGGGCCGCCGCGTAGGACGCGTGCAGCTCCCATCCCGCCGCACCCGCCGCGACCGCGCGGTCGAACGCGGCGCGCCCGGTCTCGAGATCGCCGCGCTGCAGGGCCACGATCGCCGCGAGCTCCTGCGCGGCGGCGTAGGCGTCACTCGTGGGAGCGATGCGACGCAGGTGCGCGAATGCGGGGGCGGTCGCGCCGGCATTCGCGTACAGCTCCGCGAGCCGGACGACCTCGGCGTCCGGCAGCGGGCGCACCGCATGCGCGTGCTCGAAGGCAACGATCGCCTCGTTCACGTGGCCGGCCTCCGCGCGGAGCTTGCCGAGGACGTAGTGCGCGCGCCACGAGCGAGGCTTGATCAGCGTGAGGTCTTCGAGAGCTCTGACCTCGCGGCCGATGTCGCGGCGCTCGAGCGATTCCGCCGCGAGCACGAGGATCCGCTCTTCGGCGGGGGCGCAATCGGCGTCGGCACCCAGCGCGGCGAGATAGCGCTCCAGCGCGCGCCCGATCGCCTCCACCGCGCCGGCCGGGTCGCTCTGACGCAGCAGCGTCGTCGTGACCTCTTCGTCCATGCCCTCGAGCAGCGCGGCGTACGCGGTCTCGTTCGCAGCGGCGGGCGCGTCGGCACCGGGGGCCAGCGTGGCGCCGACGCCTCGCGCCAACCACCGGGCGAGGGCGGGCTCCGCCGTCGCGAGGGTCCCGGGATCGATCGCGATCGACCGCGTGGCGCGCACCGTGCCGGACGCGACGTCCACGAGCGTCGCCTCGAGACGGCGCGAGCCACCATCCTCGCGGTAGGTGCCCGTGAGCGCGTAGGTTGCGCCCAGCGACCGGCCGTACTCGGCCGCGAGGCCTGCGTCGGGTGAAGATCCGAAGACGAGATACCCCGCTGCGCTCGCGCCCTCGGGCATCGCGACGAGGAACACCGGCCGCACGTCCACCGCTTCGTCGGGCGCAAAGCGCTCGACCAGCCGCGCGGCGAGCTGGCGGGCCCACGCGCCCGCCCGCGGCGTGATCCCGCGCGCGCCGAACGGGATGACGGCGACGATGGGACGCGCGACGGTCACGGCCTCAGCGCCAGCGGATGCGTGCGTACTGGCGCTTGCCGACCTGGATCACGGGCTCGGTGGTGGTGGGCACCATGGTCTCGAGATCCGCTTTAGAGCCGTCGACGCGGACGCCGCCCTGCTTGACGAGGCGAAGTGCGTCGCTGCGGCTCGTCGCGAGCTTCGAATCACGCAGCAGCTCGACGATGTTGATCTCGCCGTGGCTGTCCTTTCCCACCTCGCGGACCTCGATCTCCTCGGGCTGCCCGCCCTCCTTGAACTGCTTGCCGAACGCGACCTTGGCGTCGTCGGCGGCCGCCGGCGAGTGCAGCTCGCTCGTGATCTGCCAGGCGAGCTTCTCTTTCGCTTCCTTCGGATGCAGCTCGCGGTTGCCGACCGCTCCGAGGATCTTGTTGACCTCCTTGCGCGGCAGCTCGGTGGCCCACTCGAAGTAGTGGGACATGAGCTTGTCCTCGATCGACATGACCTTGCCGTAGACCTCGCTCGGCGGGTCCGTGAGCCAGATGCCGGTCTTCGGCTTCGACTTGCTCATCTTCTCGCCGTCGAGGCCCTCCAGGAGATGATTGATGATGAGGTTCTGAGGTCGCTGCCCGACCTGCTCCTGCAGCTCGCGCCCGGCGAGGATGTTGAACAGCTGGTCGGTGCCGCCGACCTCGACGTCGGACTCGATCGCGACCGAGTCGTACGCCTGCAGCAGCGGATAGAGGAGGTCTTTGATCGGGATCGGCGTCTTCTTCTCAAGGCGCTTCCGGAACTCTTCGCGCGCGAGCATCTGTTGCGCGGTGAAGCGCGACGCGAGCTGGATGACGTCCTTCAGGCCGAACTTGCCGAACCACTCGGACTGGTAGACGACGCGCGTTCCTTCGCGCGGGACGATGAGATGGAACTGCTCGAGGTACGTCTCGGCGTTCTTCATGACCTTCTCGTGCGACATCGTTGGCCGCGTCTCGTCCTTGTCGGTCGGGTCGCCGATCTGCGTGGTCCAGTCCCCGACGATGAGCACGATCTCGTGGCCCCACTCCGCGAGCTTGCGCAGCTTGCGCAGCGGCACCGCATGGCCGAGGTGCAGGTTGGGGTGCGTGGGATCGAACCCTTGCTTGACGCGCAGCCGACGGTCCCCGGCGCGCAGGCTGGCGGCGAGGTCCTCCCGGACGATCACCTCGGCCATCCCACGGGTCAGGAACTCGTCAAGTTCGGCGTCGCTGGGGCGCGTTGGCACTCCGCAGAGGATATCGGCCAAGCCGAGGCCTTAGCATGGAGACATCGCGCGCACCAAAACGACACGCGACCACGCCCTCGGGCGCGGACCGTATCGCCAGTTGCGGCGCCGAAGTGGGGGCGGCATTCGCGGCAGGCTCGCGGTCGTGCCCCCGGTCGTGCTCGCGCTGGTCATCGCCCTCCTCGCGCTCGCCGGTTTCGGCGCGGTGACTGCGTTCGCGTTTTTTGCCTCCGACCTGCCGTCCCCGGAAGACCTCGCCAGGGACCCCCTCGCCCAGACGACCAATGTGTACGACCGCGGCGGCACGACGCTCCTTTACCAGTTCGAGGTCGAGCGCCGCGAGGTCGTCTCGCTCGACTCGGTCCCACAGCTCCTCATCGATGCCACGATCGCCGCGGAGGACAAGTCGTTCTGGACCAACCCGGGCATCGACATTTTCGGCATCGCGCGCGCGGTCCGCGACGACCTGCTCAACCAAGAGGTGGTGAGCGGCGCGTCGACCATCACGCAGCAGCTCGTGAAGCAGCGCATCGTCGGCGGCGAGTTCAGCGTCACGCGCAAGATCAACGAGGCGATACTCGCCGTCCAGGTCACGCGGACGTACTCGAAGGAGCAGATCCTCGAGCTCTACTTCAATCAGATCTACTACGGCACCCGGAAGGCGTACTCGTTGTAGAGGACCTCGACGTGCAGCGGGATGGTGTTGGTCAGCCGGCGGATGTGGCCCGACACCACCGAGACGGCGCCGAACTCGCCCATGGCCCGCGCGTTGCAGAGGATGACGCCGTAGAGGAGGCTCCAGCGGATGTTGGGCAGGGTGACGCGCTTGGCGGATGCGCCACCGTGGGTCCCGACTTCGTGCAGCCCAAGGCACCGGTC